>NZ_FOQW01000009.1:0-274495 GCF_900113845.1 Methylobacterium brachiatum
GATCGGCGGGGCGGCGGATGCGGTGTCGGGCTGGACGGCGGCCTGGACGGCGAATCTCGGGGCGGGCTCGGGTGTGTTGGCGGCGGCCGGCATGGGGGCTATCTTGGGATGGCTTGCGATTGTCTGCGGGCGTCAGGCCGGCTGGCCGAGGGGCCCAGGCAACTCATCAAGCGTGACACGGGAAGCGAAGCGCCGACCGAGATGACGACGGGCGTTGCAGCCCTATTCCGGGACGGTCGGCGCTTCGCGCCTGGTCCGGGTGGCCACCCGGACCAGGCATCCCGCTGCCGCGGAACACCCCCAAACTAGCAGACCTCCAACAGACAATTCCGGGGCGCCGCAGGCGAGCCCGGAATCCAGAGCCGCCGACGGTGCAAGATCCTGCTCAACCTATGGTTCTGGATTCCGGGCTCCGCTTCGCGGCCCCGGAATGACAGGGTAGATTCTCCTGCGGTCGCTCGAGTGCTGCTCGCAGAATGGCCGAGCGCGATCCGGAAGACCGCGCCCCGATTGACTTCTCCCCGCTCAACCACGGCAGTATCCAGGCGTACATCCAGAACGTGCGCGGGAGCATCGACCGTATGACCAAGCCGAACGGCGTCCCGGGCCTTTTCGAGACCGCGGAAGGGCAGCGGCTGGTGCAGGCGCGCACCGACCCGGCCTGGCGGCGCTGGGGGCCGTATCTCAGCGACCGGCAATGGGGCACGGTGCGGGAGGATTACAGCGCCGACGGCGAGGCCTGGGACTCGCTGCCCCACGACCATGCCCGCTCCCGGGCCTATCGCTGGGGCGAGGACGGGATCGGCGGCTTCGGCGACCGGCACCTCAACTGGTGCCTGGCGCTCGCCCTGTGGAACGGCCGCGACCCGATCCTGAAGGAGCGCCTGTTCGGCCTGACCAACGCCGAGGGCAACCACGGCGAGGACGTCAAGGAGCTGTACTACTACCTCGACGGTATCCCGACCCATGCCTTCATGCGGATGCTCTACAAGTACCCGCAGGGCGCGTTCCCCTATCGGCGCCTGGTCGAGGAGAACCGACGCCGCGGCCTGGACGACCCGGAATTCGAGCTGCTCGACACCGGCCTGTTCGACGAAGGCCGCTACTTCGACGTCGAGATCGCCTACGCCAAGGCCGGCCCCGACGACGTGCTGATGCGGGTCACCGCCACCAATCGCGGCCCGGAACCCGCCGACCTCACCCTGCTGCCGCAGCTCTGGGCCCGGAACCTGTGGTCGTGGAAGGCGGGGACCGAGAAGCCCGAATTGTCCGCCGGCTCGGACGGGTCGGTCTGGGCGCGCCATCCGAGCGTGGCGCCGATGCGCTTTTTCGCCGAGGGCGCGGCCGAGCTGCTGTTCACCGAGAACGAGACCAACACGCACCGGCTGTTCGGCAGCGGCCCGGAAGCGGGTTTCTACAAGGACGGGATCGACCGGCGGGTTGTCCGGGGCGAGGCCGGAGCCGCCAACCACCTGTCCGGCACCAAATGCGCGGCCCGCTACGACCTGCATCTCGGCCCGGGGGAGTCGCGCATTCTCCGGTTGCGCCTGCGCCCGGAGAATGCGCCGGGCGAGCCCTTCGCGGATTTTGATGCGGTGTTCGCGTCCCGCGCGGACGAGGCCGACGCGTTCTACGACGCCCTGCAGGCGTCGATCCCCGATCCCGAGATGCGGCTCGTCCAGCGGCAGGCGCTGGCCGGCATGCTGTGGTCGAAGCAGCTCTACCATTACGACGTGCGCGAGTGGCTGGCCGGCGATCCGGCCCAGCCGCCCCCCGCCCCCGCGCGGCGGCACGGCCGCAACGCCGACTGGGCGCATCTGCGCGCCAACGACATCATCTCGATGCCGGATGCCTGGGAATATCCCTGGTTCGCCTCCTGGGACCTCGCCCTCCAGGCGATCGTGTTCGCCCTGTTCGATCCGGATTTCGCCAAGAACCAGCTGCTGCTGCTCGTCGACGAGGCCTATGCCCACCCGAACGCGGCGCTTCCGGCCTATGAATGGGGGTTCGGGGACGCCAACCCGCCGATCCACGGGCTCGCCGCCTGGCGGGTGTTCGAGATCGACCGGGCGCTCACCGGCACGCCAGACCACGTCTTCCTGAAGCGCATCTTCAACAAGCTGACCCTGAACTTCACCTGGTGGGTCAACCGCAAGGATTCCGACGACCGCAACCTGTTCCAGGGCGGCTTCCTGGGGCTCGACAATATCGGCATCTTCGACCGCTCGAAGCCGGTCGGCGACGGCGCGACCCTTACCCAGTCCGATGCGACCGCCTGGATGGCGGCCTACGCGCTCAACCTGATGCGCATCGCCATCGAGCTGGCGATGCAGGACCCGACCTACGAGGACATGGCGGAGAAGTTCTTCGAGCATTTCCTGCTCATCGCCGCGGCGACCGGCGACGGCGTCTGGGACGAGGCCGACGGCTTCTTCTACGACGTGATCGAGGCCCGCGACGGGAACCGCCTGCCGATCCGGGTCCGGACCATGGTCGGGCTGATCCCGATCTTCGCGGTCACGACGATCAGCGAGCGCGATCTGGAGAAGCTGCCCTCCCTCCGGAGCCGGATGGCGTTCTTCCTCCGGAACCGCCCCGATCTGGCCACCCTGGTCTCGCGCTGGAACGTGCCCGGCGAAGGCCAGACCGTGCTGCTGTCGTTGCTGCGCGGCCACCGGCTGAAGGCGCTGCTGCACCGGGCCCTCGACCCGGCGGAGTTCCTGTCCGAGCACGGGCTGAGGGCGGTCTCGCGCAGCTACGCGGACCAGCCGTTCTGCTTCCCGTGGAACGGCCGGGACATGGGCCTCGCCTACGAGCCGGCGGAATCGCGCTCCCGCCTGTTCGGCGGCAATTCCAACTGGCGCGGGCCGGTCTGGATGCCGGTGAATTACCTGCTGATCGCCGGCTTGAGACAGTTCTACGCCTATTACGGTCCGGATTTCCGCGTGGAGGCGCCGACCGGCTCGGGGCGGACCTACTCGCTCCGGGAGATCGCCGAGAAGCTGTCCCTGCGGCTCATCGGCCTCTCGACCCGCGGCCCGGACGGGCACCGGCCGGTCTACGGAACGAGCCGGATCGAGCAGGAGGATCCGCATTTCCGCGATCTGGTGCTGTTCTACGAATATTACGACGGCGATAACGGACGGGGCGTCGGCGCCTCGCATCAGACCGGCTGGTCCGGCCTCGTGGCGCTCCTGATCCAGGAGGTCTCGACAGCAGAGAGCCGGCCGTGACGGGCACGGCCGGCTCGATCGACCCGATCAGACCCGCTCCTACTCGGCCGCCTGCTGCATCCGCAGCTTCTGGCCGAGCCCGATCTCCCGGGAGATCTTCGAGCGCCGGGCGCTGTAGGCCGCCGAGACCAGCGGGTAATCCACCGGCAGGCCCCACTTCGCCTTGTACGCCTCCGGGGTGAGGCCGCGCAGGGTCAGGTGCCGGCGCAGGGCCTTGTAGGACTTGCCGTCCTCGAAGCTCATGATCGTATCGGGCCGGATCGACGCGCGGATCTGCGCCTCGGTCGGCCGCTTGACCTGACGCTCGGCCGGCGCATCCAGCGCGGTGATCGAGCGGTGCACCTCGGACAGAAGGCTGGGCAGAGCACCCGCCGGCACGCTGTTCTTGGTGACGTAGGCGCTTAGGATCTTGGCGGCGAGTTCGACGCTCGGTGAGGTCGTCTGCATGGTCATCTCCTAAGGTGTCTCGGTCGGACGATGCGGCTTTGTCGGGTCGTTAGGCTGTTGTGCTGTCGGCGGCCGGCGATGGAGCCCGGAACAGAAATCCGGTCCGCCATCGGGCAGCGCGTGGTGGCATTATGCGCCCGCTCGCTACGCTTACAACCACCGCGAGCATCTATTTGGCGCCTGTTTCTACTTAGAATTGATAAATACGGTCAACGCCGAATCAACATGCGGGCCTACGAGACGGCACGGGTGCGGTATTGAGGACTCACCGGCCCTGTTGGGGCGAACATCGAGAGTGACGGGAATGGAGGTTCTGGTCGTCGGCGCCGGCGTGGTCGGCTTGGCCGTGGGGCGGGCCTTCGCGCTGCGCGGCCACGTCGTCAGCGTGGCGGAGGCCGAGGAGGCGTTCGGGACCGGCGTGTCGGCCCGCAGCTCCGAGGTGATCCATGGCGGCATGTACTACCCGTCCGGTTCCGCCCGCGCCCGACACTGCGTCGATGGCGCCGAGAAGTTATACAACTTCTGCGCGAACCACGGGGTGCCGCACCGGGCCTGCGGGAAGTTGATCGTCGCCGGCGACGATGCCGAGGCCGACACGATCGCGGCGATCCGGCAGCAGGGCGAGGCCAACGGCGTCCGCGGGCTCGAGCTGCTCGACGCCGCAGCGGCGAAGCGCCTGGAGCCCAACCTCGCCTGCACCCTGGCGCTGCACGCGCCCCATACCGGGATCGTCGACAGCCACGCGCTGATGCTCGCGCTGCTCGGCGTGATCGAGGATCACGGCGGCGCCCTGGCCCTGCGCACGCCGGTGGAACGCCTGTCCCGCCGGGACGGACAATGGCACGCGGCCTTCGGCGGCAGCGAGCCGGTCGAGCTGGCCTTCGACGCCGTGGTCAACGCCGCGAGCTTCGGGGCGCCCGCGCTCGCCGCACGCACGGAGGGCTATCCGGCCGAGCGCGTGCCGGTGCTGCGCCTCGCCCGGGGCAATTATTTCGGCTGCACCGGCAAGCCGGCCTTCTCGCGTCTGATCTATCCCGCGCCGCGGATCGACGGCGGGCTGGGCATCCACCTCACCCTGGATCTCGCCGGCCGCACCCGGTTCGGCCCCGACGTGGAATGGGTCGAGGGGTTCGACTACCGGGTCGACCCGGCCCGCGCGGATAGTTTCTACGGCGCGATCCGCCGCTACTGGCCGGGCCTGCCGGACGGGGCGCTCTACCCGGACTATGCCGGCCTGCGCCCCAAGCTCACCGGCCCGGGCGAGACGGCGGCGGACTTTCGGATCGACGGACCGTGGGAGCACGGGCTGCCCGGGATCGTCCACCTGTTCGGGATCGAGAGCCCGGGGCTGACCTCAAGTCTGTCGCTCGCCGAGGCGGTGGCCGGGCAGCTCGACGCCTGAGGCTCAGAACAGCAGGTGCAGCGCCAGGGGCGCGAGGATCGCGGTCAGGAAGGCGTTGAGCCCCATGGCGATCCCCGCGAAGGTGCCGGCGGTCTCGCTCACCTGGAAGGCCCGGGCCGTGCCGATGCCGTGGGCGGCGAGCCCGGCCGCGAAGCCCCGGGCGCGCATGTCGCGGATCCGAAGGAGATTCATCAGCGGCGTCACCAGGATCGCCCCGATGATGCCGGTGAGGATCACCAGGATCGCGGTGAGCGTCGGGTCGCCGCCCAGCGCCTCGGCGATGCCCATGGCCACGCCCGAGGTCACGGATTTCGGCGCCAGCGAGATCAGGATCGGCTGCGGGATGTCGAGGAGCCGCGCCAGCGCGATGACCACGGCCAGCGTCGTGGCCGCGCCGGCCAGGAGCGCGGCCAGCATCGGCACCAGGGCGCGCAGGACCGTGGCCCGGCGCTCGTAGAGGGGCATGGCCAGCACCACGGTCGCCGGCCCGAGCAGGAAGTGGACGAACTGCGCGCCCTCGAAATAGGTCGGATAGGGCGTGCCCGTCACCGCGAGGACGGTGCCGACCAGGATCACGGTGATCAGCACCGGGTTGGCGATCGGGTGCCGGCCGGTGGCGGCCGCGATCCGGTCGGCCAGGACGTAGGAGGTCAGGGTCACGGTCAGCCACAGCAGCGGCGTGCCGGCGAGATAGACCCAGAGCGAGAAATCGCCGTGCACCGCTCAGGCCTCCCCGTCGGGCCGGCGCCGCTCGACCCGGGACGCGACCGCGCGGAACACCAGCACGGTCACCAGCAGGGACAGGGCGGTGGAGACCACGAGCACGATGGCGAGCTTGAGCCCTTGCGCCCGGAGCAGGTCGAGGCGGCCGACGACGCCGACGCCGGCGGGGACGAACATCAGCGACAGGTTCATCAGGAGCCCCCGGGCCGTGGTCTCGAGGGTGCCGTCGGTGAGGGGCTTCGGCAGGATGCGCGGCAGGCCGAGGCGGCTGTCGCGCAGGAGCAGGAAGCCGAACATCAGCCCCATGCCGATCACCGGCCCCGGGACCGGAACGCCGGCGCCCCGGGCCAGGATCTCGCCCAGGAGCTGGGCGAGCAGGATCAGCGCCAGGCTCGCGATCATCGTCCGACCGGGCCCGCTAGACGGCGCCGACGCCCCGCTGCCCGGTTCGACGGGACGCGGCGATCGCCGCCTCGTCGAAGCCGAGCAGCCGGCCGAGGCGCTCGACCAGCGCCTCCTCGAACTCGTCGACGGTCCCGTCCGCGGCGGCGACCGACCAGGCCATGGTCAGGAGGTCCTGGCGCTCGGCCTTGTTGGCCTCATGGGGAATCATCTCGACCAGGCTCGCCAGGTCGCGGGTCTCGGCATCGACCGCGGTGGCGCGCGCGATCAGCGCCCGGGCGGCGTCGGGCCCCTCGGCATAGTGGCCCTGCACCAGCCGGGACAGGCGCTCGCTCTCGGCGGGGGCCAGGATGCCGTCGACCCGGGCGACGTGCACGAGGAGCGCGGTCGCGGCGAGGTGGGTGTCGTCCACCGGCTCGGTGGCGCCGACGCCGAGGGCCTCGGTCGCGTAGGCGCGCAGGCGTGCGATCAGGGACATGTCGGCTCCGGGGGTTCCTGACGCACAGTTCGGTTCGTGGGACACGCCGTCAAGGATGCCGGATCACGTCGGCGGCCAGCGTGGCACGGCTGCATCGTTTTGACGGTCTCACCCCCGCGCCGCCTCGGTCGCCCCCGCCACGAGCGGCGCCAGGATCGCATCCGCCGCGCGCAGGATCGCCGGCCCGGCCTGCGCGGGGGTTCCGGCCCGGAACGGCGGCTCCGGGGCGTATTCGGCGACGAGTTGCGCGGTGCGGGCGTAGTCGGGGCCGCGCAGGCGGGCGGCGAGCGCCAAAGCGAGGTCGAGCCCGGCCGAGATGCCAGCGCCGGTGGCGCGATTGCGGTCGAACACCACGCGCTCGGCCACCGGCACGGCACCGAGCAGCGGCAGGACGGCGTCGCGCACGCACCAGTGCGAGGTGGCGCGGTAGCCGCGCAGCAGGCCGGCCGCACCGAGGATCAGCGACCCGGTGCAGACGCTCGTCACCCAGGCGGTGCGCGGCGCACGCGCGCGCAGGAAGGCCAGCAGCGCAGCGTCGCGCATCTGGTTGGGCGTGCCGTCGCCTCCCGGAACGAACAGGACGTCGAGATCGGGCGGGCAGGCCGCGAAGGTATGCGTCGCCACGAGGCTCAGGCCCGTGTCGCTCGCGACGGGGCCTTCGGCTTGCGCCACGCAATACAGGCTGCCGGGGGCGAGGCCGGCGAGCAGCGCCTGCGGGCCGACGAGGTCGAGGGCGGTCATGCCCGGATACAGCACCATGGCGATCCGGACCGGACGGTCCTGCGGGATCGGACCCGGCGCGTCGGCGGCCTCGGAGCGGACCGGCCCGAACGCGGCGGCGGCCGCGGCGGCCGCGACCACGGCCCGGCGGCTGAGGTCCGGCGACGTCACGCCCGGGCCGGGCGCGTCACAGCGGCCAAGACGCGTCCCGGTAGGCGCTGTCCCAGAACAGCCATTCGAGCCGCGTCGCCTGCGTGAACGCGTCGTGCATCCGCGCCTGCAGGGCCGGCGAGGCCGAGGCCGCCGCGCGGTCGGTGGCGGCGATCATGCCCGCCACGGCATCGGCGAAATCCTCGCCGGCATAGGTGTCGATCCAGGCGCGATATCGGTTGTCCGGCGCGGCGCGGGCAAAGATGTCGTCGCCCACCGCCTTGTAGATCCAGAAGCATGGCAGCAGGGCCGCGCACAGGACCTCGAACGGCTCGGCATAGGCCGTGGCGACGAGGTAGGAGATGTAGTGGTGGCAGGCCGGGGTCAGCGGCGTGCCCGCGAAGGCCTCCGGGCCGATCCCGTAATCGCGGAAGAAGCCGCCATGCAGCGCGCGCTCGACCACGATGGCGTCCTGCGCGGCGCGGGAGAACTGGACGATCCCGTCCGGGTCCGGGGCCTTCGCGGCCGTGAGGCTCAACGCCCGGCCGAAGCCGATCAGGTAATGCGCATCCTGGACGATGTAGTGGCGGAACGTGGCCTGCGGCAGCGTGCCGGCGGCGAGCTCCGCGTTGAACGGCATCGTCCGGATCGTCTCGTAGGCGGCCGCATTGCGCGCCCACGCCGCCTGAGAGAAGGCATTCGGGCCACCGTCACCGTCGGTCAAAGGCACCTCCTCCTCGGTCGCGGACGCTATCCCTGCCGCTGCGCGTGCGTGACGGCCACGTGGATCAACTCCGCAAGGGTCCGCACGCCGAGCTTCTGGCGCATCTGCGAGCAGGCATTGGTGACGGTCTTGTAGCTCACCGACAGGTCGGCCGCGATGGCGCCGTAGGAACGGCCCTGGGCCAGCCGCGCCAGGATCTGCTGCTCGCGGGGGGTGAGCTGGGATTCCGGGGTGCGGCGGGCATCGGCGCGCAGCATGGCGACCTCGGTGGCGAGCCGGCGGTCGAGATAGACCTCGCCGACCCGGACCTTGCCGAACGCCTCGAACAGCTCGGCGGAGGCGTGGTCCTTGAGCACGTAGCCGAGCGCCCCGGCCTCCAGCGCCCGCGCCACGATCACCGGGTCGTTGTGCATGCTGAAGACCAGGATCCGCGTCTCCGGGGCGACCGCCCGGATGCGGCGGATCAGGCCGAGCCCGGCCATGCCGCTGCCCTGGAAGGTCAGGTCGCAGATCACCACCGGCGGCCGCAGCCGGTGGAAGATCCGGTAGCCGCCGACAACCGTGGTCGCCTCCGCGATGGTCTCGACCCCGGAATCCTCGAGGACCCGTCGACAGCCCTGGAGAACGATCGGGTGATCGTCGATCACGAGGACCGGCAAGCGTGTCGCGGCGGCGTCGATCTGGGAGGCGATGGCGTTCATGCGCTCGGCGCGTTGTTGTTCTCGTCGACCCGCTCGGGCGGAACGGGGATCATGATCCGGACGATTGCTCCGGGGCCGTCATTGTCAAGGCCGAAGGTACCATCCAAGGCCTCGACACGCTCGCGCATCCCCGAAAGACCGAGCCCGGTGCGGTGTTCGGCCGGGATTCCGCTGCCGTCGTCGCGGATCGTGACGCGCAGCTGGCCCTCGACCTCGGTGGCTTCGGCCTCGACCCGGGTCGCGCCACCGTGGCGGACCGCATTGGTCGCGCTCTCCTGCACGCAGCGGAACACCGTGAGATCCACGAGGTCGCCGTAGCCGCGGGCCAGGCCGTCGAACGTCCCCACGAAGGTCGTGCCGGGATGCCGCTGGCCGAAGCCGCGCAGCAGCAGGTCGAGACAGGTGGCCAGCGGCGCCTGCCCGAGCCCGTGCGGGCGCAGGCGGTTCAGCAATTCCCGGTTGACGGTCTGGACCTGCCCGACGATGGCGCTGATCTCGGCCGCCCGGGCGGCGAGTTTCTCGCGGTTGGGCTCGGCGGGCCCGGAGGCGATCCGGGCGATCGAAGCGGCGTTGGCCTCCAGGGCGAACAGGCAGGGGCCGAACTCGTCGTGCAGCTCGAGCGCGGTGCGGCGGCGCTCGTCGTCCTGGGCGGTGAGCAATTGGCGGTTGAGGCGCCCGTTGGCGGCGCGGACCTCGCTCAGGGCCTCGGCGACCTTGTTGAACCGCTCGGCGATCACCGCCAGCTCGCGGGCGCCCGGGGTCTCAAGACGCGCGGTGTAATCGTGATGTTCCAGCTGGGTCAGGCCGTCACCGAGCCGCTGCAGCGGCGCCAGGATTCGGCCGAGCGCCAGGTAGAGCGCGATCAGCATCCCCGCGTTGATCGCCAGGGTGGTCATCGAGAGGGCCCTCGCATAGCCCCAGATCTCGTCGATCTCGTCCATCGGCTGGGTAGTGATCTGCGCGGTGCCCAGCCTCTGGCCGTTGACGACGATCGGCAGCGTATGGCGCTCGATCGGCGGCATGATCAGCTCGGCGAACCAGCGGGGCGCCTCGCGCTCGGACCGGTGCGGCGGCATCGGGCTGCCGACCTGATCGCCATCCGCGTCGAGCACCGCGACGCGGACGTGGCGCAGGGTCTTGAAGCGCAGGTCCAGCGTCTGCAGCAGCGTGTCGGGCGAGGCCGCGTCGGACAGGCGGATCGTGTCGGCGACCAGGGACTCGACCGTAGCCAGCGAGGCGCGGGTCTCCACCCGCACCGCGTTCCGGGCGTTCAGCACGATCACCCCGCAGGAGATCAGCGCCGCCAGGGCGTCGATGAACAGCACCACGGCGACGAGGCGCGCGCGGGTCGACCAATCGGCCCAGGGCCGGAAGCCGGCCCGGCGGCTTGCAGGCGCGGTGTCGGGCGTCGAAATCACGGTTGATCTTGTATCCACCGGCAGACGCATAGCGAGCGCTCCGGCGAAGTCCATGCCGCCCCGTCCCGCCCGGCATCGGGAAGGCCGACCCGCCGCCCCTTCCCGGTCGCGCCAGCAGGGCAGAACCGAATACGGATTCTTAAGCGGCTTCGCTTTATCTTGTGGATAGCCGAGCCTCGACTGGCCGGGCCTGCAATGGGCGGCGACATCTTTGCGCCGTATTGCGGTTTCTCTATCGACGACAGAGTCGACCCATCTCCAACGTGATGGAGAGCGGCGGCCGGTCATGGGGGGCCCGGTCGCGCGTGTCGTGCATCGTGTCAGAGACCCCGGATCATGAACGATCTCGCCCTGGACCCGTCCGACAGAAGACCGCATCGGTCGCCGGAGCCACGTCCCGGTCGCAAGCCCGGCCTGAAGCTCGTCCTCGCCGGGCTGGTCGGCGCGAGCGCGATCGCAGGCTTCGGCGTCGCCGCCTCGACACTGATGGCCGGGCTCGCCGCGCCCACGCCGATCAAGCACGCCCCGATGGGCCGGGCCGCGGACTGGCCCGAATTGAAGGACGGCCTGCCGGCCGTGGCCGGGATCGCACCGGCGCCCCCCGTCGCGGCGAAGCCCGCGGAACCTGAGAAGCCGGCCCTGCGCATGGCGGCACTGCCGGAAGCTCTGGCGCCGGCGGTCACGCCCGCCCCCGCGAGCCCGGTCGCCCCGCCCCCCGCCAAGATCACGCCTGTCGCCGCAGCGCCGCCGGCCAAGAGCGTGGCCGTGCCCGAGGCACCGACCAAGCGCATTCCCACCCCGACCCCGGTGACGCCGATCGCCACCCGTCAGGTGGTCGTGCCGCTGCCGCCGACCCGGACCGCGGCGCTCCAGCCTCCGCGCGCCTCCGAGACCGTCAAGGCGCGCGACGTTGCCGTGCCCCCGGCCGCGCCCGCGGCCAAGCCGGTTGCCGCGACGCCGGCCGCAGCCCCGCCGGAGAAACCCGCCCGCAAGGCGGTCGCGGCGCACAAGCCGCCCGCCGCCGCAAAGGCCGCGGACGCCGCCAAGCCCGGCGTGAAACCCGGCGCCGCACCCGCGACGGTCGCGCAGGCCGAGACCGCCGACGAGGAGACCGAGGTGCTCGGCATTAAGCTGCCGTCGCTGGCGCCCGCCGGCCGGAAGCTGCGGGAGAGCGTCGACGCGCTCGGCGACGCGGTCAAGAAGGTTTTCTGAGACCTCCGCCTGCGGGGGCGTCAGCGCCTCCGCAGGTCGATCCGAACAGGATCAGCTGCGGCCGGTATTCCGGCCCGGCTTGGACTCGGACCGGGGACCGGACCGCTCGGCGTGGCGCTGATGCTTGCCGGCGCGCGGGCTGGCGAACCCCTTCGGGCCGCCCGGTGCGCTCTTGCGCTCGGCCGGGGCGGCGTCCCCCGCCAGCGCCTCGACCTGGATCTCCGGCGAGCCGTTGCGGGCGAAGGCCTCGGCGAAGCGCGCGGCGGCGTTGCCGCGGATCTCGAACTTGGTCTCCCGGTCGAAGATCCGGATCGCGCCAATCTCCTGGCGGCCGATGCCGCCGCGACGGGTGAGCATCGGCAGCAGGCGGCGCGGATCGGCGTTGTCGCGCCGGCCGAGGTTGAGCCGGAACCACACCGCCGGCCCGAGGGCGGCGATCTGCTCAGGATTCATCGGATCGTAGGGCGGGCGCTCGCTGACGCCGCGGGGGGCGCGGCCCTCGCCCGGATCGCTGACCTCTTCCGGGGCCGGCAGGCGGGTGCGGTAGACCCGGGCCAGGAGGGCGGCGAGCTCTTCCGGGGTCTTGCTGGCGAGCAGGGTCCCGGCGAGCGCGACATCCTCCTCGGCCGGCGGCTCGGAGAAGAGCGGGTCGGAGAGCATGCGCTCGCCGTCGAGCTTCCGGATGTCGTCGGCCGAGGGCGGGCCGGACCACTCCGGGCTGACCTTGGCGATGGCGAACATCTGCTCAGCGCGGCGGCGCCGGGAATTCGGGATCAGGAGCACCGAGGTGCCCTTGCGGCCAGCGCGGCCGGTGCGTCCGCTGCGGTGCTGGAGCACCTCTGCATCGTGCGGCAGATCGGCGTGGATCACGAGGCTGAGCGACGGGAGGTCGATGCCGCGGGCAGCGACGTCCGTGGCGACGCAGACCCGGGCCCGGCCGTCCCGGAGCGCCTGCAGGGCGGCGTTGCGCTCGCCCTGGCCGAGCTCGCCCGAGAGCGCCACCACCGAGAAGCCGCGCTCGGTCAGGCTCGCCTGAAGATGGCGCACGGCGTTGCGGGTGTTGCAGAAGACGATCGCGGTCGGCGCATCGGCCTCGCGCAGGAGGTTGAGCACCACGTGCTCGGTCTCCCGGGGCATGATCCGCACCGCCCGATAGGCGATGTCGGCGTGGCCCTTGCTCTCGCCCTTGATCGCCAGCCGCAGGGCGTTGCGCTGGTAGCGCTCGGCCAGGGCCTCGATCGCCTTGGGCAGGGTCGCGGAGAACAGGTAGGTCGCTCGCTCCGGCGGGGTGGCCGAGAGGATGAACTCGATGTCCTCGCGGAAGCCGAGATCGAGCATCTCGTCGGCCTCGTCGAGGACGACGGCCCGCAGGTTGGTCGGATCGAGGTTGCGGCGCTCGAGATGGTCGCGCAGGCGGCCCGGGGTGCCGACCACGATATGGGTGCCGTCGGCCATCATCCGGGCCTCGCGGCGGGGATCCATGCCGCCGACGCAGGCGGTGACCCGCCCGCCGGCCGGAGCGTAGAGCCACAGCAGCTCGCGCTGGACCTGGAGGGCCAGCTCACGGGTCGGGGCGATCACCAGGGCGAGCGGCGCGCCGGGGGGCGGCAGCATCTCGGCCTCGCCGGCCTCCGGGCCGATGAGCATGTTGGCCATGGCCAGGCCGTAGGCCACGGTCTTGCCGGAGCCGGTCTGGGCGGAGACCAGGAGGTCGCGGGCGCCGGCAGCCGCCTCCAGCACCGCGGCCTGGACCGGGGTGGGATCGGCGTAGCCGCGCTCGGACAGGGCCCGCGCGAGGGGGGCGGGCAGGGTCGGGAAGGGCAAGTGACGGAAACTCTCAACGGCCGCGCCGCGCCCGGCAGCGCGCCATCGCGCGGCGGAGGAATCAGGCACCGGACTTTATTCGGGTTCCTAGATGGTAGCGCCAACCGGGCCCGCTGACCACTCCCGCCACGGCATGGGCCGGTTGCGCGGGCTCGGTCCTGCGGGCGAGCGGTCGCCGTCCACGTCAAAATGCCGGTCGCGCTTCGCCAACCCTGGCCTTGCCGCTCGTCTGACCTAAGACACGGCCTGACCTTACGCAGTGCCGCATTAAGGCGATCCGAGCGGAGACGACCAAGACTATGACGGGAGCCCTGCGGCTGGTAGTGGCGTGGGCGACGGTTCTCGCCTTCGCGTGGTTCGGAAAGGGCTGGCTCGGCGACCTGGCGCAGCCCTGGTTCGCGGGTGGGCTGTTCGCCTGGCTTCTGGCCGTGATCGTCTGGTCGGCCTTCGGGGTCGTGCACGAGGCGGAGGACCTGGCGCACCGGCTGGGCGAACCGCTCGGCACCCTGGTCCTCACCCTGTCGATCGTGATCATCGAGGTGGCGCTGATCTCCGCCGTGATGCTCTCGGCCAAGGAAGCGCCGACGCTCGGCCGCGACACGATGTTCGCGGTGCTGATGATCGTCCTGAACGGCGTGGTCGGCCTCGGGCTGCTGATGGGCGGCCTGCGCCACCACCAGCAGAGCTACAACCTGCAGGGGGCCTCGGCCTTCCTGTCGGTGATCATTCCGCTGACCACCATCGCGCTGATCATCCCGAACTTCACCAGCTCCACCGCCGACGGGACGCTGACCACCCTTCAGGCGGTGGCCTTCTCGGTCTTCACCCTGGCGCTCTACGGCGTGTTCCTGCTGATCCAGACCAGCCGGCACAGCGATTTCTTCCAGGATGCCGAGGAGGCGGCGGAAGCGGAGGCCGCCGCGGGGGCGCGCTCGGCCGGCGCCATCGGCAAGCACGTGGTGCTGCTGCTCGCCAACGTCGTGCCGATCGTCCTGCTGGCCAAGAGCCTCGCGGTGATCCTCGACCACGGCATCGCGGCGCTGGGCGCGCCCTCGGCGCTCGGCGGCGTGCTGATCGCCGCGATCGTGTTCACCCCGGAGGCGATCTCGGCCCTGCGGGCCATCGCCCGCAACGAGCTGCAGCGGGCAATCAACCTGTGCCTGGGCGCGGCGACCTCGACGGTGGGCCTCACCGTGCCGGCGATCCTCACGATCGGCCTGCTCACCGGGCAGACCGTGGTGCTCGGCCTCAAGCCCACCGAGATGACGCTGCTCGCGGTGACGCTGATCCTCAGCACCCAGACCTTCTCGGGCCTGCGCACCACGGTGCTGGAGGGCGCGGTGCACCTCGTGGTGTTCTTCGTCTACCTCGTGCTGATCTTCAGCCCCTGATCAGCTGCCGAACCGCTCGGTGCGGATCACCCCCGCCGGGACGCCCGCTTCCAGGATCAGGTCCGAGGCGGCACCGACGAAGCGGTTCGAGCCGCAGAGGAAGACCTTTTCCGGCCGTCCGACCCGCGCCAGGGCACCGGCCACCAGGTCGGCGTCGATCCGCCGGCCGCCGGCATCCCGCGTGGTGGTGAGGTGCAGGGAGAATCCGGTGCCGTCGCCGGCGAGGCGCTCCAGCTCGGGGAGCGCGATCGCCTCCTCGCGGGTGCGGGCGGAGTAGATCAGGGCCGCCGGGATCTGCGGCGCGATCAGGGCGCGCCGGCGCAGCATCGCCAGCAGCGGCACCACGCCGGAGCCGCCGGCCCCCAGCAGCAGCGGGCCGCCATCGGGACCGTCCCAGGAGAAGGAGCCGCCGATCGGCCCGCGCAGCTCGACCCGGTCGCCGACCTCGGCGGCCTGCGAGAACCAGCCCGAGACCTCGCCGTCGGGCAGCGCCTCGACCATCAGCTCCAGGGTGCCGCTGCCGTCGGGCGCCGAGGCGATCGAGTAGCTGCGCTGGGCCTGGTAGCCATCCTCAGCGGTCAGCCGGACGTCGACGTGCTGGCCGGCCCGGTAGGCCTGGGCGAGCTCGGAGCGCAGCCGAAAGCTCTTCACCTGCGGGGTGACGGGCGCGATCGCGGTGATCTCGGCCTGATGCCAGCGGAAGACGATCGGCTCAGTCACCGGTGTAGCGCTGCTCACGCCAGGGATCCCCGTACATGTGGTAGCCGCGCAGCTCCCAGAAGCCGGCGGTGTCGGTCTGGGTGAAGCGAAGGCCCTTCACCCATTTGGCGCTCTTCCAGAAGTAGAGGTGCGGCACGAGGAGCCGCGCCGGGCCGCCATGATCCGGGTGGATCGGCTGGCCGGCATAGCGGGTCGCCACCATGGCCCGGCCGTTCACGAGGTCGGCCACCGGCACGTTGGTGGTGTAGTCGTCGAAGGATTCCGCCAGCAGGAAGGCGGTCGGGGCCGCGATGCCGGCATCAGCCAGCAGGTCGTCGAAGCTCACGCCCTCCCAGGCGGTGTCGAATTTCGACCACTTGGTGACGCAGTGGATGTCCCCCTGCCAGGTCGTGCGCGGCAGCGCCTCGAATTCCTCCCAGCTCCACGTCTTGATCGGCCGCGAGCCCTCGCGCAGCGTGAACCGCCAGGTGGCGAGATCCACGGTCGGGTTGGGGCCGATCTGCAGGATCGGGAAATCCTCGGTGAGATATTGGCCGGGCGGGATGCGCGCGCCCGCCTCGGGCGGCTGCCTGCGCCCGACGAAGCCCCGTGTCACCATGCCGGCCTCCGCTGTCGGTTGTTGTTTTGGTGCATCTGATCCGGGTTTGGTGCGTCGGAACACCCCACGTCAAGTCGGGATGTGCGGCCGAACAAACGCCCCAAAGCTGAGATGTGGTAGGCAGCCTAAGCCTGACCGAATCGCACCCACCAGGGGGAATGTCATGAAGTACCTTCTCGCGACGAGCCTCGTCGTCGGGAGCCTCGCCACCCTCGCGCCGGCCGCCCAGGCCCGTGACGGGATCGGCGCTGGCGGCGCGGCTGCCCTCGGCGTGCTCGGCGGCCTCGCGGTCGGCGGCGCCATCGCGTCGTCGGCCAACAACGGCTACTACCCGGGTCGCCCGGTCTACCGCGCCCCGCCGCCGGTCTACGTGGAAGAGGATTACGGCCCGGTCTGCCACTTCGAGCGCCGCCGCACCGTCGATCCCTACGGCGACGTCTACATCCGGCGCGTGCGCGTCTGCGAATAAGCGGCTTCGGGGGTCGCCGCGGCCGGCGCCGGCTTCAGGCGCTCGGCACAGGCGATCCCCCCAAGCACGAGAGCCAGGGCGACGGCCTGAACCGCCCCGAACGGCTCGCCGACCAGCAGGACGGCGAGGATCGCGCCGAAGATCGGCACCAGGTTGACGAACAGGCCCGCCCGGTTCGGGCCGATCAGCTCGACGCCGCGCATGAAGAACAGCTGCGCCAGCAGCGACGGCCCCAGGCCGACGAAGGCGACCATCGCCCAGCCCTCCAGCCCCGGCCAGACCGCGTGCCCGGTGGCCCATTCGACGGCGAGCGGCGGCAGCGAGGTCACGAAGGCGGCGATCGCCATGGCGGCGAAGAAGGCCAGGGCCGAGACCTTCGGACGCGTCGGCAGGAAGATCGTGTAGCCCGCGTAGAGCAGGCAGGCCCCGAACACGAGCACGTCGCCGCGGTTGAAGTCGAGCCGGGTCAGGACCGTCCAGTCACCGTGGGTCGCCGCGATCCCGGCGCCGATCAGGGTCAGGACCACGCCGAGCATCTGCCCGAGGGTCACCGGCACCCGGTAGGCCAGCCGGTTGAGCACGATCACCAGGACGGGGATCGCCCCCTGGAACAGGGCCAGGTTGACGGCGCCGGTATGGACGCCGGCCGCGTAGAACAGGCAGTTGAAGGCCGTGTAGCCGAGGCCGCCCATCAGCAGGATGCGCAGCCAGTGCGGGCGCAGGAGCGGCCATTCCGCGACGAGCCAGCGGGCCGCGAACGGCGCCAGCACCGTGCAGGCCACCGCCCAGCGCAGGGTCGTGATGACCTGGGGGGAGACGTGGCCCGGCGCCCAGCGGCTGCTGACCGCGTTCCCGGCCCAGAGCAGGGCCGTGAGTGTGAGAAGCAGATAGGCCGGCGCGACCGAGGAGACCCGGGTCGCGCGCGCGGACGTCAACGGCGGCGGAACTGGCCGCCCCGGACCTGGGGCCGCGGGCCTGCGGAGCGCTCGTCCTTGTGCCGGAACACGAGGCGGCCCTTCTCCAGATCGTAGGGCGACATCTCGACCGTGACCCGGTCGCCCGCCAGCGTCTTGATGCGGTTCTTCTTCATCTTGCCGGCCGTGTAGGCCACGATCTCGTGGCCCTGGTCGAGCTGCACGCGGTAGCGCGCGTCCGGCAGGATCTCGATCACGAGACCGTCGAACTGCATCAATTCTTCTTTCGCCATGCACCTTCTCCAGTCGGACCGTCCGGCAGCAGGCGTTCCGGCAAAACTTCTACGGCTGTCATCAAGCTCGGGAAACGCCGCAGGGCGCGGATCCGATCCGACGGACGGTCCGCGCCTGCTGAGCGACGCCGCCCGCATGTAGTCGTCACACGATCCCGCTGCAAGTCATGCTCTCATCCGCGCCCTGAGTCGTGGACATGATTCGTCGGTCTTCAAGGCCCCGGGACCTCGTTGCCGGCGTAATCGAGGCGTCCGTCCGGGGTCCGGCGCCAGATCCGCAGGGCGACGGTGCCGCCGGTGCGGTCGCCGCGGGAATCGAACCCCACCGGGCCGAGAATCGTGCGCAGCGGCGGGGCGCTGCGCAGGGCGTCGGCGAGCTTGCGGCCCTCCGGGACCCGGCCGGCCTTCGGATCCGCCGCGCGGGCGCGCTCCAAAGCCTGGGCCAGCAGCTCGACCGCCGCGTAGCCCGACGCCGCCACGCTCTCGGCCTCGGGCCCGCGCGCCGGTGCCTTGCCGCCCTTCGGCTCGGGCAGGCGCGGCGGATCGGGCGGCAGGGTCATCACGGTCCCCTCCCCGGCCGGCCCGGCGGCGGCCGCGAAGGCGGGGTCGAGGATCCCGTCGCTGGCGACCAGTGTGGCGCCGAGATTGGCCTCGCGCAGGGCACGGAGCAGGGTCGCTGCCTCCGGCGCGAGGCCGCCGAAATACACCGCCTCGACCCGGGCCGCCTTCAGACGGCCGACGAGATCGGCGAGGTCGCGGGTCCCGCGCGGAAAGCCGTCGAACAGCACCTCCGGGGCGCCGACCTCCTTCAGGCGCGCCGACACGGCCTCGGCGAGCCCGCGTCCGAAGGTCGAGCGGTCGTTGAGGATCGCGATGCGCCGTCCGGCAAACGCCTTGGCGAGATAGGCTCCTGCCGCCCGCCCCTGCTGCGCATCGCTCGGTGCCAGCCGGAACAGGTTCGACGCGCCGCGGCCGGTCAGCGGCGTGTAGGTCGCCCCCGGCGTGACCAGCAGGGCCCCGGCCTCCTCGTAGACCGGCGTCGCGGCGGCGACCGCAATGGACTCGAACGGCCCGATGACGAGCCGCACCCCGTCGGCGGCAAATTTCTTCGCGATCGCGACCGCCTGCCGGGCGTCGCCGGCATCGTCGGCCGGCACGAGGGCGAATCGCGGCCGCCCGCCCGCGGCGCGGTTGAGCTCGGCCACCGCCTGCTCGGCGCCCTGCCGCAGCCCCAGCCCGAAGGCAGCATCCGGCCCCGAGAGCGGCGCCGACAGGCCGATCCGCACCGGCGCCTGCGCGGCAACCGGCGCCGTCATCAGGAGGCCGGCGAGGATCGGGGCGAGGGCGTGCTTCATCGATACACGTTAAGGTCGGGCGACCGCCGCGGGAAGCGCGCATCGGGCCCGGACCGGACGCCCCGCGGTTTCAGAACCCGTTCATCGTTGAAGGGATCGGGATGCTGCCGCGCGTAAGAGCGCTGGCGGGCGGGCGCGTTGTGGGAAATAAGGGCGTCGGCCGGCCCGCGACTTTGGATAGAACCGCCCGCACGCGCCGCATCGAAGCCCCTCTGGGACGATTGACGATCATGACCTCGCTGTTCGCCGGCATCCAGGACGCGCCGCTCGACCCGATCATGCGCCTGTTCGAGGCCTTCAACGCCGATACGAGCACCAAAAAGCTCAACCTCGTGGTCGGTGTCTACACGGACGCCGACGGCAAGGTGCCGCGTCTGCGCGCCGTCCAGACGGCCGAGAAGCGCTGGATCGAGAAGGGCCTGCCGAAGACCTACCGGCCGATCGAGGGCACCAAGCCGTTCCGCGACGCGGTCCAGGCCCTGCTGTTCGGCGAGGGCGCCCCGATCCTGAAGCAGAACCGCACCGCGACGCTCCAGAGCATCGGCGGCACCGGCGCGCTCAAGACCGGCGCGGACGTGCTCGCCCGGCTCAATCCCGGTGCCACCGTGGCGGTGAGCAACCCGAGCTGGGAGAACCACAAGGCGCTGTTCACCCAGGCCGGCTTCACGGTCGTCGATTACCCGTATTTCTCGGCCGAGACGGGCGGCGTCGACTACCCGGCCATGCGCGCCTACCTCCAGGACCTGCCCAAGGGCTCGATCGTGGTGCTGCACGCCTGCTGCCACAACCCGACCGGCGCCGACCTGACGCCCGACCAGTGGAGCGACCTCGCGCCCCTGCTGGCCGAGCGCGGCCTGACCCCGTTCCTCGACATCGCCTACCAGGGCTTCGGCGACGGCCTCGACGCGGATGCCGCGCCGGTGCGGCTGTTCGCCGAATCCGGCCAGGAATTCTTCGTCGCCTCGTCGTTCTCGAAGTCGTTCTCGCTCTACGGCGAGCGCGTCGGCGCCCTGACGATCGTGGCCGAGAACCCGGCCATGAAGACCAAGGTCGAGGCCCTGGCCAAGCGGCTGGTGCGGGCGAGCTACTCGAACCCGGTGACCCACGGCGCGGCCATCGTCGAGATGGTGCTGACCGATCCGGAGCTGCGCGCCGATTGGGAGCGGGAGCTCGCCGAGATGCGCGAGCGGATCCGGTCCATGCGCGTGCGCATGGCCGACAGCCTGCAGCAGCGCCATCCCGAGCGCGGCTTCGACGCGATCAAGGCGCAGAAGGGCATGTTCTCCTACACCGGCCTGACCCCCACGGAGGCCACGCGCCTGCGCGAGGAGCACGAGGTCTACGCCCTGGAGACCGGCCGGATCTGCGTGGCGGCGGTCAACACCCACAACATCGACCACGTGGTCGATGCGATCGACGCCGTCGTGAAGGGCTGACCCGGTGGCGGCCCTCAAGCGCGTCTGCCGGTTCAATCTCTGGATCAACCCGGTCTTCGATGCGCGGCTGAGGGCCGAACCCGACATCGACCTGCAGGTCGGCGACCTGCAGGGCCCGGCGGAGACGCTCGAGGCCCTGTTGGCGCAGGCCCATGTCTTCCACGTCTCGCCGGCAAGGGACGAGCTGCCCCGCCGCTGGCACGTCACCGACGCCCTCCTCGCCGGCTGCCCGAACCTGCTCGCGGTCTCTTCGGGCGGGGCGGGCTTCGACACGGTGGACGCGGCAGCCTGCACCCGCGCCGGCGTCGTGGTGGTCAATCAGGTCGGCGGCAATGCCCGCTCGGTGGCGGAACTCGCCATCGGCCTGATGCTCGCCGTCTCCCGCAAGATCTGCGTCTCGGACCGGCTGCTGCGGACGGAACGGGGATTCTCGCGGGAATCGCTGATGGGCCACGAGATCGGCGGCGCGACCCTCGGGCTCGTCGGCATCGGCCATACCGGCCGGGAGGTCGCCAAGCTCGCCCGGGGCTTCGACATGCGAGTCCTGGCCTATGACCCGCTGCTCTCTCCGGACGAGATCCGGGTGCGCGGCGCCGAGCCGGTGGATCGGGCGCGGCTGCTCGCGGAATCCGACATCGTGTCCCTGCACTGCCCGCTCGACGCCACGACCCGGGGCAGCTTCGACGCCGAAGCCTTCGCGGCCATGAAGCCCGGGGCCCTCTTCATCACCACGGCGCGCGGCGGCATCCACGACGAGGCCGCGCTCGCCGAGGCCCTGGTCTCCGGCCATCTCGCCGGGGCCGGGTTGGACGTCTGGGCGCCCGAACCGCCGCCTCTGGACTCGCCTCTGCTCCAGCTCGACACCGTGGTGGCGACCTACCACACCGCCGGCGTCACCCACGAAGCGCGCCGCAACGTGGCCTCCTGGGGCGCCGAGCAGATCATCGGCCTTTTGCGGGGCGAGACCCCGCCGCGGCTGGTCAATCCGGAGGTCTGGCCGGCGGTGCTGGAGCGCCGGGCGCGGCTGCTCGGCACCCCGTAGCAAAGCCGGACTCGCGCGCAGCGGCCTTCCGCTTAGTTGCTCAACGGCAACAGGGCGGTGATGGCGTGCGGCAGCTTTGAGTCATTGTAAGCTATTCGTCTGCCAGATCAAAGTCATTCCAGGTTTTCGACCGCCGTCATCGCGGCCGGCAAGCTTGACCGCACGGGTCCCGCTCGACCATCTCGGCGGCCTGGCAGTGTCTTGGCTTGCGAACGTGTCGACAGAACTTACCCATATTGGAACGAACTCTCCGTATTGGAGAACAAATCTCGCCGCCTCTGCCATCATGATCGGGATCTCCGCTCTATTGGGCGCGCATGAAGCCTGGGCGGATCCTGCTGTCGACGCGAATCACGAGGTCCAGCTCGAGGAACTCTCGGTCACCGGCCAAGGCGGCGGCGCCCGGGCTTCGGAGGGCTACGCACCCGCGACCACGATCAGCGCCACCCGCACCGACACGCCCCTGCGCGATGTCCCGCAGACAATCGTGCCGGTGACCCGGCAGGTGCTGGAGGACGCCGCCGCGACACGGATCGACACCGCGCTCGATCTGGCCGGCGTCGGCCGCTCCAACAATTTCGGCGGCCTCGGCCTGAGCGAAGTCACGATCCGCGGCTTCTCCGTCTTCGAATATTATCGCAACGGCTTCCCGATCAATCGCGGCTACCCGAACACGCCCGATGTCGTGGCGATCGAGCGGATCGAGGTGCTCAAGGGGCCGTCGGCCTTCCTGTACGGCCGCGGCGATCCCGGCGGCACCTTCAACATCGTGACCAAGCAGCCCCTGGCCGAGCGCTCGCTGGCGATCGGCACGCAGTACGGCAGCTACGGCGCCAAGCGCAGCACCTTCGACGCCACCGGGGCGCTCGACGAGAACGGCCAGGTGCTCGCCCGCATCACCGGCGCGGTGGAGGACAATGGCAGCTTCCGCGACTACGTGAGCGGCGACCGCTACCACGTCGCCCCCGTCATCGCGTGGAAGCCCAGCGCGGATACGACGATCACCCTGGAGGGGGCGTTCGTCAGCACCGGCACGACCTTCGACCGCGGCATCGTCCCCCTGCAGGGCCGGCTGCGCAACGTGCCGCGCTCCCGCTTCCTCGGGGAGCCCGGCCTGCCGCCGAGCGTGGTCCAGGACGCCCTCGGCCAGTTGCGGATCGAGCACCGGTTCGACCAGGATTGGGTCCTGACGGCCGGCGGTCAAGTGCTGGGCGGGAGCCTGAAGAGCTGGGGCGTCGGCGCCGCGGCCAACGGCTTCCTGCCGGACGGCCGCACCCTGCGCCGGAACCTGGAATGGCGCGACCTCAACTGGTCCGACACCGATCTGCAGGTCAACCTGGCCGGCAAGTTCGATACCGGCTTCCTGCACCACACGCTGCTGCTCGGCCTCGAATACGACCGATACCGCTACCGGGAACGCTTCGACCGCTCGAACGCCGCGACCTACCCGTTCCTGCTCGACCTGCTGGCGCCGCGCTACGGCCAGGCCCTGCCGCGCAGCCTGCCGACCATCACCAATTTCCTGCAGCACACCGAGAGCTTCGCGGGCTACGTCCAGGACCAGATCGACATCACGCCGCAGCTGCACGCCCTGGTCGGGGTCCGGGTCGAGGATGTCGGCCAGGATTCGACGTCCTACATCACCAACCGCACGACGAACCTGCAGGGCACCCAGGCGCTGCCGCGTTTCGGGCTCGTCTACGACCTGTCCGACGCGGTCTCGGTCTACGGAAACTACGCGCGCTCGTTCAAGCCCAGCACCGCCGTGGACCGGCGCGGCCAGCCCCTCGCCTTCGAGGGCGGCGAAGGCTACGAGGCCGGCGTGAAGGTCGGGCTGCTCGACGGGCGGCTCAACGCCACCGCGGCCGTGTTCGACATCCGCCGCACCAATGTCCCGACCACGGATCCGGTCGATTCCGCCTTCAGCGTCGCCGCCGGCGTGGTGCAGAGCCGCGGGTTCGATCTCACCGTAGCGGGCGAATTGGCACCCGGCCTGCGCGCGATCGGGACCTACACCCATGTCGACGCGGCGGTGGCGCGGGACAATTCGATCCCGGTCGGAACCCGGCTCGCCAACATCCCGGCCAACAGCTTCGCCATGCAGGCGGTCTACGAGATCCAGGGCGGCGACCTGAGGGGGCTCGGCTTCGGGGGCGGGCTCACAATCGTCGGCAAGCGCGCCGCCGGAGCGGCCCTGTCCACCTTCACGATGCCCGCCTACACGCTGGTGAACCTGATCTCGTATTATCAGATCACGCCGGATGTCCGGGTCTACCTTAACGTCGACAACCTGCTCGACGAGACCTACTACGACCGCGCCTTCCAGAACCGCTACGCCACCCCGGGCCAGCCGCGCACCATCATGGGCGGCGTCGCGGCACGGTTCTGAGGGCCGCCCCTACGCCGAGGCCGCCCGCATCCAGCCGAGGCCGGCCTCGGTGCCGGCGGCCGGGTGGTATTCGCAGCCGATGAAGCCGGCATAGCCCACCGCCTCAAGGGCCTCGAAAATGGGGTCGAACGCGATGGTGCCGGTGCCGGGCTCGTGACGGCCCGGATCGTCGGCGATCTGGACATGGGCGATCAGCGGCGCGTGCGCCCGGATCAGCGCGGCCGGGTCGTGGCCGAGGCAGACGCAGTGATAGGCGTCGAACAGCAGCTTGACGTTGTCCCGGCCGATCGCCCGGATCGCCTCCACAGCCTTGAGCGGGTCGTCGATGACGTAATCGGCGATCGAGCCCGGGCCGATCGGCTCGACGATCACGGTCATGCCGCGGACCTTGGCGGCGTCGGCCGCGAAGGCGAGGTTGTCGAGATAGGTCGCCCACAGCCGCGCGGGCTCGGCCCCGGCGGGCCGGACGCCCGCCATCGGGTGGACCATCCGGCAGCCGAGCTGCTCGACGTAGTCCAGGGTCGGCGCAATGGTGGAGCGGTAATAGGCGACCTTGTCCGGCAGGGCGGCGAAGCCCTTCTCGCCCTTGGAAGCGTCGCCGGCCGGAAAGCCGGTCTGGACCAGGGGCACGCCGGCCCGCGCGAGCCAGCCCGCGACTTCCGCGGCCGGGGTCGCGAACAGGTTCGGATGCTCCACGGCCCGGAACCCGGCCTTGGCCGCGGCGGCGAACCGTTCGGACAAGGGCAGCTCCGTGAACAGGAAGCCGCAATGGCCGCTCAGGCGGTCGGAGAAGGCACCGAGCTTCATGGATCAGGCCCTCTCAGCCGTCTCGATCAGGGCGCGCATCCGGTCCACCGCCGCGTGCGGCGCGGTCAGGACCGGGACGTCGACGGCGGCGCGCACAGCCTCGGCCGCCCGGGAGGTCGAGAAATGCGCCAGCATGATCGCGTCGCAGTCGGAGAGTTCCGGCGCCCGCTCGGCGATGAGCCGGTTGTGGGTCTCGGCGTCGCCGGCACGCAGGCGCGCCATGGCGTCGTCGACCAGGATCGTGCGCAGGGTCGCGGCCCGGCCGGACTCGCCGACGAAGTCCTCGAACTCGTCGGTCATGGTGCCGATCGAGGGGCCGAAGGTCGCCAGCATGCCGATGCGCTGCCCTTGCGCGATGGCCGCGCGGAACATCGCCTCGTTCGGCTTCAGCACCGGCACCGGCACGGTCTCGCTCAGCCGGTCGATGGCCGGCCCGAAGGCCGAGCAGGTGATCAGGATGCCGTCGGCGCCCATGTCGTGGCCGTAGCGCCCGAACCGCACGAACCGGTCGACCATGCCCGCGGAGATCTCCCCCGGCTCCTTGGCCCGGTCGAGGGACAGGCCGTCATCCAGCAGGTTGACCGTCTCGGCCTCGGGCCAGCGCTCGGCGAAGGCCGCCTGGATCGGAGCCATCGCGACCGGCGTCGCGTGGAGGAGGACGATGCGGGGGGCCATGCTGTCTCCCGGGATGTGGCGCGGTCAGGCGTCCGGTCGCCGTTCAACGTCTTGTAAGCGATTTCAAAACGGTGGCAAGATATCGCCGATCCGCGTCAGGCGCCGTCCGGCTTGCGCGGCGGCGCCGTGCTGGCGCGCAGGATCAGCTCGGCGTCGATCTGGGTGAGGCGCACCACCGGGCGGCCCTGCATCCGGGCGATGAGGTGGTCCCCGGCGGCGTGGCCGATCTCGGCGGAATGGATCCGGATCGTGGTGAGCGCCGGGTCGAGGAAGGGCGCGAAGTCGGAATCGTTGTGGCCGATCACCGAGAGGTCGCCGGGCACGTCGAGACCCCGGGCTCGGGCCTCGATCATGGCGCCGAAGGCGATCTGGTCGGTGCCGCAGATGATCGCGGTGGGCGGCGGGCCGCCGGCCAGCATCTGGCGGAAGCCGTCGCGGCCGCCGCCGATGCCGTAGGAGATCTCGATGTCGTGCTCCGGGGCGAGGCGCAGGCCGCGAGCTTCCAGCGCCTGGGCAATGCCGGTGACGCGGGCGCCGCCGCGGTCGTTGTCCTTGCGCAGGCCGGAGATCACGCCGATCCGCCTGTGGCCGAGATCCACGAGGTAGTTCGCCGCCCGGGCCGCGGAGGCGGCGTTGTCGAAGCCGACGCACGGCCGCTCCCGCGACAAGCTGAAGGTCTGCACCATCGGGATGCCGTGCCGGGCGATGCGGGCGTGGAGATCCGGGTGGTGGATGTCGCCCACCAGCATCAGCCCGTCGACGCCGCGCTCCAGCAGGAAGGTCGCCTCGCGCAGCTCGTCCTCCAGATCGTAGCCGGCATTGGCGGCGACCAGGGTGTAGCCGGCCTGGCGCAGCCGCTCCTGGAAGCTCGACAGGACGCGCACGAACGCCTCGTTCTCGATGTTGGGCACGACGGCACCCACCGCCATGAACCGGCGGGTCGAGAGCGCCCGGGCGGCGCCGTTGGCGACGAAGCCGAGGTCCTGGGCGGCCCGCATCACGGCCGCGCGCTTGTCGGCCCGGACCCCGGCCGAGCCGTTCAGCACCCGGGACACCGTCGCTGTGGAGACCCCGGCGCGATGGGCCACGTCCCGCGCCACCGGGCTGCGTGACAGGGGTTCGAGGATCTCTTCCGGCACGCCCAGCACTGAAATCCGACTTTCCCCCTGACACCCTATCGCCGTCGCGCTGCTACGGCCAGCGATGGACACTGGCAGTATATTGACACTCCGGTCTGGCGCTGGCTATCTGAAAGCGCTTTCAAAAACCGCGCGGCGCCGGCTCATGCGAACGGCGGCGGAATCCAGGGAGGAGCGGATGGCGACGTTCGACCAGCCGGCTTCCGGCCCGGGGGCGACGGCGCGCGACTCGGCCACGGTCGGGCGGGCGGATGCCGAGGCGCCCGGCATCGCCGGCCCGCAGGCCCTCGTCACCAGCCTCAAGCGCAGCGACGCGGTCACGCCCTACCGGTTCCGCGACCTGCTCGCGCTCGACGATTTCGAGCGCCACGCCCGGCGGCTCCTGCCGCACATGATCTTCCAGTACGTCGCCGGCGGCGCGGAGACCGGGGCCGCGCTCGCCCATAGCCGCGGCGCCTACGCGGATTACGCCCTCGTGCCGCGGCTGATGCGCGACACGTCGGGCCGCGACACAGCCACGGAGCTGTTCGGCCACACCTACGCGGCGCCGTTCGGGGTCGGGCCGCTCGGCGGGGCCGCGTTCATCGCCTATCGCGGCGACATCGTTCTCGCCGAGGCGGCGCGGCGGATGAACCTGCCGATGATCCTCAGCGCCTCCTCGCTGATCAAGCTGGAGGACGTCTACGCTCAGAACCCGCAGGCCTGGTTCCAGGGCTACCTGCCCGGCGACCAAACCCGGATCGACCGCCTGCTCGACCGGGTCGCGGCCACCGGCTATCGCACCTTCGTGGTGACCGCCGACACCCCGACTCTGGGCAACCGCGAGCACAACACCCGCAGCGGCTTCTCGATGCCGATCAAGGTCACGCCCAAGGTGGCGTGGCAGAGCGCGACCCACCCGCGCTGGCTGTTGGGCACCGTCGCCCGGACCTTCCTCAAGCACGGCGCCCCGCATTTCGAGAACACCGAGGCCGAGCGCGGCCCGCCGATGATGTCGCAGGGCGCGGTGCGCAACACCATCGCCCGGGACCAGCTCTCCTGGAAGAACCTGGAGGCGATCCGCAAACGGTGGTCCGGCAACCTGGTGGTGAAGGGGCTGCTTGCGCCGGAGGATGTCGAGATCGCCCGCGGCTACGGCGCCGACGGCGTCATCCTGTCGACCCATGGCGGCCGCCAGCTCGACCACGCTATCGCGCCCCTCGACGTGTTGCCGGAGATCGCCGCGAAGAAGGGCAGCCTGAAGATCATCGTCGACAGCGGCATCCGCCGCGGCACCGACGTGATGAAGGCGCTGGCGCTCGGCGCCGACTTCGTCCTGCTCGGCCGGCCGTTCATGTTCGGCGCCGCGCTCGGCGGGGCGGCGGGCGTCGAGCACGCCATGCGGATCCTCAAGGAGGAGCTCAACCGCGACATGGCGCTGATCGGGATCAACCGCCTGTCGGAGCTCAACCCGGACTTCCTGCGCCGCGTCCCGCGGCGAAGCTGACCCGGAGACCGGCATGACCGACGACGCGCCCCGCTCCCCCCTCGGCCTCGCCTTCGTCGGCTGCTTCACCACCGCGCGGCGCCGGGCTCGGGGCCGGGGCATCGACATCTACCGGGTCGGGGCCGGGCTCGAGGGCTGGACGCATCTCGGCCGGGTCGACGGGCTGGACAACCCGTCCTTCCTGGTCACCGATCCGGCCCGGTCGGTGCTCTACACGGTCCAGGGCGACGGCGCGGTCGCCACCGCCTTCGCGGTCGCACCGGACGGCACCCTGCACGGCCTCGGCAGCGCGGAAACCGGCGGCACCAACAGCGTCCATCAGGCGATCGACCCGAGCGGGCGGTTCCTGATCGTGGCCAACTACGCCAGCGGCTCGGTCGCCCTGATGCCCCTGCGCCCCGATGGCGGGCTGGAGCCGGCCGCGCAGGTCTTGCCGATGCCGGGCGAGCCCGGCCCGCACCGGACCGAGCAGGCCAGCGCCCACCCGCACCACGTCGTCCTGTCGCCGGACGCAGGCCACGTTCTGGTGCCCGACAAGGGCCTCGACCGGGTCTTCGTCCTGCGCCGCGACGGCGACCTCCTGGAGATCGTCTCCGAGGCCGTCCTGCGCCCGGGCGCCGGCCCGCGCCACATCGCGTTCCACCCCGGCGGGGCGCTGGCCTTCCTGGTCAACGAGCTGGATTCCACCGTCGTGACCTGCCGCTGGGATGCGGCATCCGGGACGCTCACGCCCCTCCACTGCGTCCCGACGCTGCCGCCGGACTTCTTCGGCGCGAGCACGGCGGCGGCGATCGTGGTCACGCCCTGCGGGCGCTTCGTCTACGCCTCGAACCGCGGCCAGGACGGGATCGCGCGCTTCCGGGTGGCGGGCGACTGCCTCGAACCGGCCGGCTGGACGCCATCGGGCGGCCGGGACCCGCGCTTCATGACGCTCGCGCCGGACGGCGGCCATCTGCTGGTCGCCAACGAACAGGGCGACAGCCTGGTCGAATTTGCCATCGACCCCGGCAGCGGCGACCTCACCCAGACGGGCTCACGCCAGAGCCCAAGCCCCTGCACGATCGCGTTCCTGTAAAAATACAAAACCAAAACATGATGATCCCGGAGGAAGCCCGATGTTCGCCAAACGATACAGGTTCCTGATCGCGACCCTGCTCTTCATTGCCGGGATCATCAACTACATGGATCGCGCCGCGCTCGGCGTGGCCGCGCCCTTCGTCAAGCAGGACCTCAACCTGTCGCCCTCCGAGCTGGGGGTAATCTTCAGCACGTTCTTCTTCGGCTACGCCCTCTTCGCCTTCGTGGGCGGCCAGCTCGCCGACCGCTACGGCCCGCGCAGCGTCTACACCTGGGCGGCGACCGCCTGGTCGGTCCTGTGCATGCTCACCGGCGCGGTGACCGGCTTCGCCCAGATGTTCGTGGTCCGCGCCCTGTTCGGCTTCGCCGAGGGGCCGATGAACTCGACCACGAACCGGACCATCACCACCTGGTTTCCCCGCGAGGAGACGGCCCGGACCATCGGCTTCACCTTCTCGGGCCAGACGGTCGGCAGCGCCATCGCGGCCCCCGTGGTCGGCCTGTTGGCGATCCAGTACGGCTGGCGGGTGGCCTTCATCGTGATCGGCGCCGTCGGCCTGGTCTGGGTGGTGGCCTGGCGGATCCTGATGACCGACCGGCCCCGGGACAATCCCCGGGTCTCCGCGGAGGAGATCGCGCTGGTCGAGCGCAGCCGCGCCGTGTCGCACCTCGCCGCCTCCGACCACGAGCGATCCTTACGCGACTACCTGTTCCTGCCGAGCACCCTGTCGCTGGGGCTCGGCATGTTCGCGGTGAACTACACCCTCTACATCTTCCTCTCGTGGCTCCCGAGCTACCTCACCGACGCCCTGCACATGCCGGTGCAACAGATGGCGTTCGTGGCCTCGATCCCCTGGGCCTGCGGCTTCGTCGGCTATGTCGGCGGCGGCATCGTCGCCGACCTGCTGTACAAGCGCATGGACGACAAGCTGGCGGCAAGGAAGATCACCACGATCGTGCCGCTCGCCATCGCGGGCGTCGCGCTGATCACCGTCAACGCCGCGCCGAACGCCGCGGTGGCGGTATCCCTGATCGCACTCGCGGTGCTGATGCTGACGAGCTCGGTGCAATCGTGCTGGGCGACGATCCACGAGCTGGTGCCGGAGGCGCGGGTCGGCGGCGTGAGCGGCTTCATCCACCTGCTGAGCAACATCTCGGGCATCATCGGCCCGACCGCCACGGGATTCGCCGTGCAGTATCTCGGAGGCTATGCCAGCGCCTTCGTCATCGCCGCCCTGATCGCCGCGGCCGGCGTCATCGCGATGGCGATCTTCGTGAAACGTCCGCGCCGCCCGCAGGCGGCCCCTCCCCTCAACGCGGTGAAGACCGCCTGAACCCGGAGCGAACCCGATGAGCGCATCCCCCGACACGATCCCGCAGAAGCCCGTCCTGCTCACCGGCGCCTCGGGCGCCCTCGGACGGGTGCTGACGAAGGCGCTCGGCGCGCAGGGCTGGACCCTGCGCCTGACCGACCGGGTGCCCTTCCCCGACCCGCTGCCCGAGGGCGCGCGCTTCCAGCTCGCCGACCTGGAGGACGGCCCGGCGATCCTGCGCCTGGCGGAGGGCTGCGGCACGATCCTGCATTTCGGCGGGATCTCGGTGGAGCACCCGTTCGAGACCGTGATCGGCCCCAACATCCGCGGGCTCTACCACGCCTACGAGGCGGCCCGGCGGGAGCGCGCCCGGATGGTGTTCGCCTCCTCGAACCACGCGATCGGATTCCACGAGCGGAAAGAGGTGCTGGACGACGACTGCGCCCTGGCGCCGGACGGCTATTACGGCCTGTCCAAGGCCTATGGTGAGATGATGGGCGGCCTGTACCGCGACAAGCACGGGGTCGAGAGCGTCTTCCTGCGCATCGGCTCCTGCTTTCCGGAGCCCATCGACGCCCGGATGCTGGCGACCTGGCTGTCCTATGCCGACCTGACCCGGCTGATCACCCGCGCCACCCTGGCCCCGAGCCTCGGGGCGAAGGGATCGGTGGTGATCTGGGGCGCCTCGAACAACAGCCGGATGACCTGGTGGCGCCGGGACGGCCGCGACGTGATCGGCTGGGCGCCGCAGGACAGCGCCGATTCCTACGCCCCTGCGCTGGAGGGCAAGACCAGCGGCAACCCGGTGATCGAGCGCTACCAGGGCGGCGGCTTCACTGCCCTCGACTATTCCCGCACCGAGCCGACCGCCCGGTGATCACAGCCTCCGAGACGATGGGAGCCGGCATGGCGGACGAGCAGCAAGCGACGCGGCTGAAATGCGCTTTGGTGGTGCGGGGCGCCTTCGACGCCCATGTCGTCCCCGCCTTCGCGGCGGCGGGCGGCCGGGCGGCGATCGACTGGGCGCCCACCGCGGTGATCATGAAGGCGCTGGAGGCGGGCGAGACCGCCGACGCGGTGTTCGTGCTCTCCGACGCGATGGACCGGCTGATCGCCGCCGGAAAGGTCGAGCCGGAGACCCGGGTGGACGCGGTGCGCTCCCGCTACGGCATCGCCGTAAAGGCCGGGGCGGCGCATCCCGATATCGGCAGCGTCGAGGCGCTCAAGCGGACGCTGGTTGAGGCGCGCTCGGTCGCCTATTCGCGCACCGGTGCAAGCGGCATCTACTTCGCCGGACTGCTGCCGCGGCTCGGCCTCGAAGACGCGGTCAACGCCCGGGCGACGATCATCCCGCAGGGCTTCACCGCCGAGAAGCTGGTCTCGGGCGAGGCCGACATCGCGGTCCAGCAGATCAGCGAGCTGATGGTGGTGCCGGGCATCGAGGTGGTCGGGCCGTTCCCGGGGCCCGTCCAGGAGGTCACGACCTTCGCGGCCGCGATCCTGCGCGGCGCCGCCGACCGGGACGGCGCCCTGCGCTTCCTCGCCGGGCTGACCACCCCGGAGGCCGCCGCCGCCTACCGCGCGAGCGGCCTCGAGCCGGCTTTCTGAGAAGGCGCGCGACCGCCGTCCTCGCGAGCGCTGCGAAGCACCCCGGGGACGCGCGTCGTTCGGGGCTCGCGCGCCGTACCGGGCCACATCGCTCACGATGGCGGCCGTCGAAAACAACACAAACAGCGAGGACACCATGGTCGCCAGCGAACAGGCCCGGATCGTCCGGCAGGTGTTCTTCCGCGTGATGCCGCTGCTCTTCGTGGGCTACGTCATGGCCTATATCGACCGGATCAATGTCGGCTTCGCGGCCCTGCGGATGAACGCCGATCTCGGCATCGGGCCGGCGGTGTTCGGGCTCGGCGCCGGGATCTTCTTCATCGGCTATTTCCTCTTCGAGGTGCCGAGCAACCTGATCCTCGAGAAGGTCGGCGCACGGCGCTGGATCGCCCGGATCATGATCACCTGGGGCCTGCTCTCGGCCGCGATGATGTTCGTGCAGGGCTCGACCAGCTTCCTGATCCTGCGCTTCCTGCTGGGTGCGGCCGAGGCCGGGTTCTATCCCGGCGTGATCCTCTACCTGACCTACTGGTTCCCGAAAGCGTATCGCGCCCGGATCTTCGGCGCCTTCGCGGTGGGCATCCCGGTCTCGCTGGCGATCGGCGCGCCGCTCTCGACCACGATCATGCAGCTCGACGGGGCCCTGGGCCTCAAGGGCTGGCAATGGCTGTTCCTGCTGGAGGGCATCCCGACCACCCTGTTCGGCTTCGTCTTCCTGGCCCTGATCCCGGACCGGCCCAAGGACGCGATGTGGCTCGCCCCGGCCAACCGCACCGCCCTGCAGACCCTGATCGATTCCGAGCAGAGCAGCGTCGCCGGCACCCACGGGACCAGCCTGCGGACGGCACTCTCGGATCCGCGGCTGATCGCGCTGTCGTTCATCTACTTCGCCAACACCGGCGCCAATCTCGGGCTGGCGTTCTTCCTGCCGCAGATCCTGAAGAGCACCGGCCTGTCGGACATGCAGACCGGCCTGATGACCGCCGTGCCCTATCTCTTCGGCGTCGTCGGTGGCCTCACCGTCGGCTGGATCTCCGACCGCTACGACGACCGCCGGATCACCCTGGCGACCGCCCTCGGCCTTACGGCGACCGGGCTGGCGCTGGCCGTCCTCGCCACCGGCTCGCTCTGGGCAGTGGCCTTCATGGCGCTCGCCGCCGCCGGGCTCTACGGCGCCAAGGCGCCGTTCTGGGCGCTGCCCTCGGTGTTCCTGAGCGGCAGCGCGGCGGCGGGCGGGATCGCGCTGATCAACTGCATCGGCAATCTCGGCGGCTTCGTCGCCCCCTCGATGGTCGGCTGGATCCGCGAGGCCACCGGCAGCTTCGAGGCCGGCCTGTACTTCCTGGCCACGCTCGCCCTATCGGCCGTGGTGGTGACGCTGCTGGTGGTCAATGCCCGCTTCGGCGACGCGCGTCGCCCGGCGGTCGCCCTGCCCCTGCCGACGGCGCCGCGACCGTAACGCCCGTACGCTGACGGCCCCGGCGGCTCTAATGTCGCCGTGGGACGCATCCGGGGCTTCGCGACCGCAAAAAAGTCCTTATGCTCGTGCTGTCCGGACGCCCAATCGTGTCCGAACGGATCGCCCCTTTCATGCTGAAGACAGCCTTCGTTGCCGCCCGCGACCGTCAGAGGCTGTCGGAGATCGCGACGATCCTGATCGGCTTCGGCGTCACCCGCGTCGTGGACCGCCTCGGGCTGCGCTACCTGCCGTTGCTGCCGCGCCGCCGGCCCCGGGTCGACGTCACCCGCCTGTCCGAGCCCGAGCGCCTGCGCCGGGCGATCGAGGCCCTGGGCCCGACCTTCATCAAGTTCGGCCAGGTTCTGGCGAGCCGGCCGGACCTGCTGTCGCCGGCCTGGACCGAGGAGCTACAGAAACTCCACAGCCAGGTCGTGCCGGTGCCGTGGGAGCAGATCGGCCCGCAGCTCGAGCTGGATATCGGCGGGCCGCCCAACGCGGTGTTCGCCGAGTTCGACACCAACCCGATCGCCTCCGCGTCGATCGCCCAGGTCTACCGGGCGCGCCTGCACTCGGGCGAGGACGTGATCGTCAAGGTCCTGCGGCCGAACCTGCGCAAGATCATCGAGGCGGATCTGCGCCTGATGGCGCACGGCGCCCGGATCGTCGAGAACGAGTGGCCGGACATGGCCCGCTACCAGCCGCGCGAGCAGATGCGGCACCTCGCCGAGGGCCTGAACGGCGAGCTCGACCTGCTCAACGAGGCGCGCAACTGCGAGCTCCTGGCGCAGATCTTCGAGGACCGCGACGACATCGTCTTCCCGAAGATCCACTGGGAGTATTGCTCAGAGCGCGTCCTGGTGCAGGACTTCATCCACGGCATCCCGCCCAACGACGAGGCGGCGCTCCGCGCGGCCGGGCTCGACAAGAAGCTGCTCGCCCAGAAGGGCACCGACGCCTTCCTGCAGATGGCGCTGATCGAGGGCGTGTTCCACGCCGATCCGCACCCGGGCAACATGCTGGCGCTGCCGGGCAACAAGATCGGCTTCATCGATTTCGGCATCATCGGGCGGCTGTCGCAGCGGCGGCGCTCGCAGCTGTTGGTGCTGATCGGCGCCATGCTCAAGCAGGACGCGGACGGCCTGATGGCCGTGCTGCTCGACTGGACCGGCACCAGCAACCCGGACCTGACCCGGCTCCAGGTCTCGGCCCAGTCCTTCGTGGAGAGCCACTCCTCGATCCCGCTCAACCTCGGGCTCGTGCTCACTGACTTCATGAACATGGCCCGCGAGAACGACCTCGCCATGCCGACCGACCTGGCGATCCTGTTCAAGGGCCTGGTCACCGCCGACGGCGTGATGCGGCACCTCGATCCGGATTTCGACCTGTTCGCGGCGGCCGGCCCCACGGTCAAGGCGAGCATGCAGACGCAGTTCTCGCTGGGGGCCCTCAAGCAGAAGGCCGAGGCGTTGGGCGTCGGCCTCTACGGCGCCGCCTCCGAGCTGCCGACCCTGATCCACCTGATGCTGGTGCGCCTCAAGCAGGGCCGCGTCACCGTCGAGATCGAGGTGAAGGGTCTCGACAAGGTGACCCGCGGCATCGAGCGGGCCGCCGCCCGGGTCGCGGTGGCCCTGGTGGTGGCGGCCTTCGCCACCCAGCTGGCGCCGCGGCTGATCGACCTCGGCACGCCGGTCTTCGTCTCGATCGGCCTGGTGATCTTCATCCTCGGGATCGGCTGGCTGGTCCTGCTGATGCGGAACAAATGACGGACTTCGTCGCCGCCCGAACTTGATCTTCTGGTTGCCCGGCGGCGGCGAATACACGGCTCATTTGATTATCCCAGATATCGTGCTAGCCTCGCCTACCCTTCGTTTCGTGCGGTCGCGAGCGGAGCGCGTCACCAGAAGCGGTTCGATCCGCCGGCGCGCCCGAGCTTCGACATCGCGTCGCCGCGCCGCGCCGTCGGAGGGTCTTTTGCGGCGCCTGCGCCGCGGGGGATGGTAGCCGAGACGGGGGCGAGCGATGGATGCGGGCCTCGTGTTGCCGCGGGCGGACGGGACGGACCGACGCCTCGCCGCGCTGGAAGCCGAGAACCTGCGCCTGCGCGACCTGCTGATGCAGGCGACCAAACAGGCGGATGCTGAACGGCAGCGCAGCCGGCGGCTCGGCCGCATCATCGAGGCCGCGAGCCGCGTCGAATCCGGGCGCCTCGGGCGTGAGCCGTTTCCTGCCCCGGCGCCGCCACCGCTCCATCACCCGGAATCCGGGCGCGTCGAGACCTGGTCCGCGCCCTCCTGGGCGGGCGCGCTGACCGCTCCAGGGATGCTGCAGGTCGCGGCCGATGTCCTCGAGATCCTGGATTGCGACGGCATCCTGATCACTGCGGGCGAGAACGGTCCGGCCGGGCTCTGCGGCCGGAACCTCGCGGACCTGATCGGCCGCCCCTGGATCGACCTCTGGATCCGCGACGAGGACCGGGAGGCGGTCGCGGCGTCGCTCGCCAAGGCGCGGCTCGGCGGCGCGAGCCGCTTCCAGGCCAAGCTCGAATCCGGCCGGACCGTGACCTGGTGGGATATCGCGGTGAGCCCGGTCGGCGGCCGGCCCGGTCGCCCGGACCGCATCCTGGCGGCCTCGCGCGACATCACCGAGCTGAAGCTCACCGAGGCGCGCCAGACCCTGCTGATGCAGGAACTGTCCCACCGGATGAAGAACACCCTGGCCATGGTCCAGGCGGTTGCGGCGCAGACCCTGCGCAACGCCGGCTCGCTCGAAGCCGCCGGCGAGGCGCTGGCCGCCCGGCTGCTGGCGCTGGCCCAGGCCCACGACGTGCTGCTTCAAGGCTCCTTCGCGGCGGCCTCCCTGGTCGGGCTGGTTGAGGGGGCGGTCTCGCTCCACGGCGACGGCGTCGCCGGGCGGTTCCGGGTGGAGGGGGCCGACGTCACGCTCGGCCCGCGCCACGGCATGGTCCTGGCGCTGATGCTGCACGAACTCGGCACCAACGCCGCCAAGTACGGCGCGCTCTCGGTGCCCACCGGGCAGGTGGTCATCGCCTGGGCCGTCACCGGCGCCGGCGAGGGCGCGACCCTGCGATTCCGCTGGGAGGAGGTCGGCGGCCCGCCGGTCAGCCCGCCGACCCGGACCGGATTCGGGACGCGCCTGATCGCCCGGAGCCTCGCCCACAGCTTCGGCGGCACCGCGCAGCTGAGCTATCCGCCGACCGGAGCGGTGCTGACCTTCGAGGCGCCGCTCGCCGCCGTCACGGCCGGGTGAGATCCTACTCGGCCGCCCGCTTGTCGTCGCGCAGATCGCGCAGGGCCGCCACGGTGGCGTCGCGCAGCTTGCGAAGGTCCACGAGCGCGGCCGTGAAATCGCCGCCGCCGCCCTTCGCGGATTGCTCGAAATCCCGGCACGCCCGGCTCAATTCGGCGCAGCCCAGCATGCCCGACATCGACACGAGGGTGTGCGCCTCGCGGGCGTAATCCGCCTCGCCCCGCTCGGCGCCGTCGAAGGCCGTGGCGAGGCTCGCGGTGAAACGGTCGAGCAGGCGGGCGAGCTTCTCGGTGCCGATGACACCTTCAAGTTCGTCGAGCGCGGCCCGATCGACGAGGGATTGTGACACCATCCGTCTCCGGCAGCCGATTGGCAGAACGCTTCGACAGAAGCGCGCAAACGCCGCGAGGTCCAGCGGCCGATTTCAATCGCGCACCTCTCTGCCACCGTTTCCACAGCGTGCCCACCCGGATATCCGCTTGGCCGGGGGCGGCCGGCGCCCCGGAGGACCCTGCGCCGTGACGGCCTATAGCCTGCGCGCCCGGCTGCTCGCCCTGTGGTTCCTGCTGCTGGCCTCGGCGGCGGCCACGGCCTACCTCATGTTCGGTTTCTATAGCCAATCCACCGCCGTCCAGGTTGCGCAGGCCGAGGTCGCGGTCAATCGCGCCTGCCGGGAGATCATCGATCGCTACGCCGCCCTGGCGCGTCGCAGCGAGGGCGGCATCGCCCGGGCCCGGCTCGGCCCCACCGTCGCGGCCGCGCTCGATCTCTATCCGGGCATCGAGGGCGGGGTCTGGAGCGCCGCGGACGGGCCGGTCGCCTACGCCTATCCGACCTACGAGGGTACCGGGCCGAAGACCGACCTGCCCGAGGCCGAGCGCGACAGCATCGCGGGGGTGAACGCCCAGGCGCTGCGGGTCGACCACGCGGTGTCGCTCCGCCGACCGAGCCGCACGCAGGTGCTGCTGATCCAGGGCTGCCCCCTGCACGGGCCTGAAGCCGGGCTCACCGCCTGGACCATGGGCCGCGCCCATGTCAACGACGGCCCGGCCTATACCCGCTTCCTGGCGGGCCTCGGATTCCTGGCCGTGACGGTGCTGGGCTCGGCGGCCTTCCTCGGGTGGTTCCTGTACGGGTTCTCGGGCCGGATCGCCCGGCTGGAGGCCGCCCTGGCAGCGCCGCGGCCGGACGGCGAGGACCTGCCGCATCTCGACCCGACCGGCGAGCGCGAACTCGACCGCCTGGTCGACACCCTCAACGCCGCGGGCGGGCGCCTGCGGGAGGCCCGCGCCCGGGTGGTCGCCGCCGAGCGCCTGGCCGCGGTCGGCCGCCTCGCCGCCAGCATCGCCCACGAGATCCGCAACCCGATCGCGGCCATGCGGCTGAAGGCCGAGAACGCCCTGGTCAGCGGCGATCCGGCCCGCGCCACGGTGGCGCTGGAGAGCGTGCTCGGCCAGATCGCCCGGGTCGACCACCTGCTGCGCGACCTGCTCAATCTCACCCAGGCCCGGACGCTGAACCGCGCCCCCACCGACATCGCCGCGCTGCTCGCCGATTGCGCCCGGCTGCACGAGGATCTGGCGAGCGCCCGCGCCGTCCGGATCGCGATCGCGGCGGAATCCTTGCCCCGGGGGGACCGGCCGCAGATCGACGGGCCCCAGATCGCCCGCGCCCTCGACAATCTGCTGCTCAACGCCCTTCAGCACACGCCCCCGGCCGGTCGGGTCCGCCTCGCCGCCGAGCGGGTGACCGTCGATGGCGCGGTGCGCCTGCACCTGCGGGTGTCCGACACCGGCTCCGGCATCGACCCGGCGATCCGCACCGGCCTGTTCGAGCCGTTCGTGACCGGCCGGCCGGACGGGACCGGGCTGGGTCTCGCAATCGTGCGCGAGATCGCTCTGGCGCATCGCGGCGCGGTCAGGCTCATCGACGGTGAGCCCGAGACCACCTTCGTGCTGGACCTGCCATGGCGACCATCCTGATCGTCGACGACGATTCCGCCCTGCGCGAGGGTTTGGCCGAGACCGTCGCCGATCTCGGCCATCACCCGCTGCCGGCCGCCTCCGGGGCGGAGGCCCTGGCGCGCCTGCGCGAGACCCCGGTCGCCGCGGTGCTCCTCGACCTGCGGATGCCCGGCGAGTTCGACGGCATGGCCACTCTGGCGCGGATCTGCGCGCTGCCGGGCCGGCCGCCCGTGACCGTGCTCACCGCCTTCGCGAGCCCGGCCAACACGATCGAGGCGATGCGGCTCGGCGCGCATGACCATCTCACCAAGCCGGTCGGCCGTGCCGACCTCGCGGCGATCCTCGACTCCATGCTGTCGAGCGCGCGCCCGGACCCGGGGGATCCGGCCCCGGAGGGCGGGCTGATCGGGTCGAGCGCCGGCATGCGCCGGGTCCTGAAGACGATCGGGCTCGTCGCCGATACCGACTCCACAGTGCTGATCCAGGGCGAGACCGGCACCGGCAAGGAGGAGGTGGCCCGGGCGCTCCACGCCTATTCCGCCCGCCGGGGCCGGCCGTTCGTGCCGATCAACTGCGCGGCGATCCCGCCCGACCTCCTGGAGAGCGAGCTGTTCGGCCATGTCCGCGGCGCCTTCACGGGCGCGGTCGGCGACCGGGCCGGCGCCTTCCACCAGGCCGAGGGCGGCACGCTGTTCCTCGACGAGATCGGCGACATGCCCCCGCCGATGCAGGCCAAGATCCTGCGGGTGATCCAGGACCGGATGGTCACGCCGCTGGGCGGCCGCTCCGCCCGGGTCGATGTTCGCCTGGTCGCCGCGACCCACCGCGACCTGCCCGCCCTGGTGGAGGCGGGCCTGTTCCGCGCCGACCTGTATTACCGCCTCAACGTCGTGCCGCTGCTGCTGCCGCCCCTGCGCGAGCGACTGGCCGACATCGTGCCCCTGGCCGAGCATTTCCTCGCGCCCTCGGGCAAGCGTCTCAGCGCCGGCGCGGCCGCGCGGCTGCTCGCCTATGGCTGGCCCGGGAACGTCCGCGAATTGCGCAACGTCGTCGCGCGCGCGGCCGTGCTGGTCCGCTGCGGGGTGATCGCCCCCGATGCCATCGACCTGCCGGTCGAGCGGCCGGCCTCGCGGATTGAGGAGGCCGGCCTGCCGGCGGATTGGCTCGACGGCGACCTGCCGGGCGCCGTCGCGCGGCTGGAGCGGACCATGATCGCCCTCGCGCTGCGCGAGGCGGACGGCAACCGCGCCCGGGCCGCCCGCCGCCTCGGTATCCAAAGACAGCTCCTCTACGCGAAGATCGAGCGCTACGGGCTGGCGACCCCGGGGACGGATCTGTCCGCAGAAACGACGGTGGATGTCGCAAATCCCGACGCACCGGACGAGCTTGGGAGGGGGTAAACCCCTCAACGGCCTGAGAATCACGCCGAAACGCGCAATCTTGAACGATTCCAGGGAACTGATGGATTAAGCGGGCGTCAAGCTCGTCGCGTGCCGGCCCGGATCGGGTCGTCCGCGGCGGCATGCGTGCGGGGGCCAGGGCAGGATGGACAGGACCGATACCGGAGCGGCGGCGCGCGGCGCGACCGTCCGGACTCCCTCCGCCAAGGCCCTGCGCGGCCTCGACGCCCTCAACTTCTTCCTGGCCGACGTGCGCGACGGGCTCGGGCCCTATCTGGCGATCTACCTGATCGCGGTGCGCGGGCCGGACCAGGGCTGGAACGAGGCCACCACCGGCCTGGTCATGACCATCGCGGGTATCCTCGGGCTCGTGGCCCAGACGCCGGCCGGCGCCCTCATCGACGCCACCAACCACAAGCGCGCCGTGGTGATCGGCGGCGCCGTCGCGGTGACGGCGAGCTGCCTGATTCTGCCGTTCATCTCGAATTTCTACCTCGTCACCGCCACCCAATCGATCGCCGGCGTGGCCGGCACGATCTTCCCGCCGGCGCTGGCCGCGATCACGCTCGGCGTGGTCGGCCCGAAAATGTTCGCCAAGCGGATCGGCCGCAACGAGGGCTTCAACCACGCCGGCAACGCGGCGTCCGCGGCCATCGCCGGGGGGCTCGCCTATTTCTTCGGGCCGATCGTAGTGTTCTGGCTGATGGGCGTGCTGGCCGCGCTCTCGATCGGCGCCATGCTGATGGTCCCGGCCGACGCGATCGACGACGACCTCGCCCGCGGCATGACCGAGGCGGAGGCGAAGGCGGACGAGAAGCCGTCGGGCCTGGCGACCTTGCTGCAGAACAAGCCGCTGATGCTGTTCGCCGTGCTCTGCGCGATCTTCCACCTGTCCAATGCCGCGATGCTGACCTCGGTCGGCCAGCTGCTCACCCACCTCTCAGGCAAGGACCACGCGACCTCGCTGATCGCCGTGTGCATCGTCGCGGCGCAATGCGTGATGGTGCCGGTGGCGATCTTCGTCGGCGCCAAGGCCGACATCATCGGGCGCAAGCCGATCTTCCTCGCCGCCTTCGGGGTTCTGGCGCTCCGCGGCGTCCTCTACACCCTCTCGGACAACCCGTTCTGGCTGGTCGGCGTGCAGCTTCTCGACGGGGTCGGGGCCGGGATCTACGGCGCCCTGTTCCCGATCGTCGTGGCCGACCTGACCCGGGGCGCGGGACGGTTCAACGCCGCCCAGGGCGCGGTGGCCACCGCCCAGGGTGTCGGCGCCTCTGTGAGCGCGACGCTGGCCGGGCTGATCATCGTGTCGGCCGGGTATTCCGCGGCGTTCCTGGCGCTGGCGGCGATCGCCGGGCTCGGCTTCGTCCTCTACCTGACGCTGATGCCCGAGACCCGGGGCGGGGAAGCCGCCACCGGCACGCCCGATAGCGGTGCCGGCCTGCCCCCGGCCGTGCCGGCGCGCGCCTGACCGGCCGGCAGGAGCGCCCCATGTCCGCCCCCGATCCCCGCCCCGCGCCGCGGCGCGAGCCGCTCGTCTTCCTGCATGTCGGCGACCTGCATCTGCAGGACGAAGCGGCCCGGAATGCCCGCGACCTCAACGCGATCTTCGACCAGATCGCCGCGATCGCCCCGCGCGACCTGTTCGACTTCGTGTACCTGCCCGGCGACCTGGCCGAGAACGGCTACGCCTCGGAATACCGGATCCTGAAGGCCGCGCTGGACCGGCATCCCGACCTGCCGGTGCGCCTGATCCCCGGCGACCACGACCGCCAGCACGGCCGGATGGACGATTTCCAGGCCTTCGCGGCGAGCCTGGGCGACCGCCTGCCGGAGCCGGTGGTCTGGAACCTGGAGCAGCCGCCCTCCGGCTGCCCGGAAACCTGGCCGGTCGAACCGATCCCGTGTTACTGCGCCAGCACGGATATCCGGGGCGTGCGCTGCCTGTTCGTTGACATGGTCAGCCCGGGTTTCGGCCGGAAAGGCATCGGGCTGGATTTCCGGCTCGGCCGCCCGCAGACGCAGTGGCTGAGCGACCAGCTCGCCGAGGCCGGCGCGCAGAACATGCCGTGCGCGGTGTTCATGCACGCCTATCCCGACGACCTGCGCGAGCCGGACGAACGCCTCGACATCGGCGGCCTGTTCTGGGCGACGCGGGTGCGCCTCGTGGAGATGGGCCACACCCATTACAACGAGCTCGCCCCGGACGGCCGGACCCTCTACGCCGCCGCCCGCTCGGTGGGGCAGAACGAGGACGGCTCGGTCGGCTACGCGGTCGCGGCCATCGACGGGCCGGTGACGAGCTGGCGCTTCCGCGCCCTGGACCGGACCGCGCCGTTCGTGCTGATCACCAGCCCGGCCGACCGGCGGGTCGCCACCGTTCCGACGTCGCCCGCGAGCAGCGGCATGGAGCTCGACGCCGAAGGGCGGATCACGGTCCGGGCACTCGTGCTGTCCGATGCCCCGCCGGATTACGTCCATTGCCGGGTCGATACCGGACCCTGGCTGCTGATGGAGCGTCGCCCGGATACGCGCTGCTACGAAGCGGCCCTGGCCTGGGACGGGGCCGGGCGCAGCATCCAGGTCGAGGCGGTCGATGGACGCTGGCCCGGCCACGGCCCCGATTTCGTCGATACCGACGTGATCGAGCCGGTGATCGCCGCCTCGGACAGCGTGGCACCACCACCGATGCCGCATAAACCGGGGAGCGACGCGGGCCGGATCCCATCCTGGGTCGGCAAGGGCGTGCGCGGCGACCAGCTCGGGCCTAACCGCAACGGCCGCAAGTGGTGATTGTGACCCAGTGGTGATCCTCACCACGACTCCGGGGGGAGATGTTTCGACGTGTTTGCTGGACTGACCCTGACACCGAACCTGGCGACCTGGGGCATCGCCGCGCTCGCCACCCTGGGCGTGATCGTGCGCCCGTTCTCCTGGCCGGAGGCGATCTGGGCGGTGCTCGGCGCCGCCCTGCTGGTCGTGCTCGGCCTGCTGCCCTGGCAGGTCGCCCTCGACGGCATCTCCAAGGGCACCGACGTCTACCTGTTCCTGGTCGGCATGATGCTGCTTGCCGAGATTGCCCGGAAGGAAGGCCTGTTCGATTGGCTGGCCGGCCTCGCCGTGCGCGCCGCCAAGGGTTCGCCGACCCGGCTGTTCCTGCTGATCTACATCGTCGGCACCGTGGTGACGGTGTTCCTGTCCAACGATGCCTGCGCGGTGGTGCTGACGCCCGCGGTCTACGCCGCCGCCAAGGCCGCCGACGCCGAGCCCCTGCCCTACCTGTTCATCTGCGCCTTCATCGCCAACGCGGCGAGCTTCGTGCTGCCGATCTCGAACCCGGCCAACCTCGTGGTGTTCGCCACCGACATGCCGCCCCTCGGCCAGTGGCTCGCAACCTTCGCGCTGCCCTCGGTCCTGGCGATCGTCGCGACCTACGCGGTGCTGCGGCTGACCCAGAACGCAAGGCTCAAGGGCCAGACCATCAAGACCGAGGTCGAGACCGTGCGCCTGGGGCTGGGCGGCAAGGTCGCGGGGCTCGGCATCATCGCCACCGCGGGCGCGCTGATCGGGGCCTCGGCCGCCGGAATCGAGCTCGGCCTGCCCACCTTCGTGGCCGGCCTCGCCACGACCCTGCTGGTGGTGGTGCTCAACCGCGGCGGCCTGGTCGAGGTGGTGAAGGACGTGTCCTGGGCGGTGCTGCCGCTGGTGGCCGGCCTGTTCGTGCTGGTCGAGGCCCTGGAGAAGACCGGAATCCTCACCCTGCTGGCCGATACCCTAAAAGGCTACGCCCAGGCCGACCCCGCCGCCACCGCCTGGGCGGGCGGGGCCATCGTCGCCTTCGGGTCGAACCTCGTGAACAACCTGCCGGCCGGGCTGCTGGCCGGGGCCGCCGTCCAGGCGGCCGAGGTCTCGCACAAGGTCGCGGGCGCGATCCTGATCGGCGTCGATCTCGGTCCGAACCTCTCGGTGACCGGGTCACTGGCCACGATCCTGTGGCTCACCGCAATCCGCCGCGAGGGCGAGGACGTGTCGGCCTGGCAGTTCCTCAAGCTCGGCCTGCTGGTGATGCCGCCCGCCCTCGTGCTCGCGCTGGGCGCCCTGCTCCTCGTCTGAGAGCCCGATCTCCGGTTCCCAGGACGACGCTTTTCCCAACCGCCTCGCCCTCCCACGACCGGAGACCGGACCCTTGAACGCCGCCCTGCTCTATCCCTTCATCCTGGTCGCCGGTGCGCTCCAGGCGCTCGGCAATTCCATGAACGCGCGCCTGCGCGACGCGCTGGTCAATCCGTGGCTGGCGGCGACCTACTCGTTCCTGCCGATCGTGATCGTGTTCACGATCCTGTTCTTCACCATGCCGACGCCGCTGCCGACGCTGCAGACCCTGGGCTCGATGCCCTGGTACGCGCCGCTCGGCGGGGTGGCCGGCGCGGTGGCGGTGTTCGGCGGGCTCGCCTTCGTGGACAAGGTCGGGGCCGGCCCGTTCAACGGCCTGACCATCACGGCCAACATCCTGACCTCGCTGGCGCTGGACAGCCTCGGCCTGTTCGGCCTCCAGGCCGGCGGCTTCAAGCCGATGCCCTGGCTCGGCGGCCTGCTGATGGTGGTGGGCATCGTGTTCATCGCCCGCGCCACCGGCCCGAAATCGGACGACAAGACGGCGGAATCGCGCGAGGGCGGCCTGATGGCCAAGCTGCTCTACCCGTTCATCCTGGTCGCGGGCTCGCTCCAGGCGGTCGGCGTGGTGCTCAACGCGCAGCTGCGCGGCGCCCTGGTGAACCCCTGGCTCGCCGCCACCGTGTCGTTCGTGCCCGTGGCCCTGGTGTTCCTGTTCGTGTTCCTGCTCCGCCCGACGCCGCTGCCGACCCGGGCGGATGTGGCGCGGGTGCCGTGGTGGGGCGCGCTGGGCGGCATCGCCGGCGCGGTTGCGGTGTTCGCCGGCCTGCTCTTCGTCGACAAGGTCGGGGCCGGCGCCTTCAACGGCCTGTTGATCACCGCGAACCTGTTCACCTCCATCGCCATAGACCATTTCGGCTGGCTCGGGATGAAGCGCGTCCGCGCCGGCATCGGCCGGCTGATCGGCGGCCTGCTGATGGCCGCGGGCATCGTGCTGATCTCGGTGTTTTGATCGGGCCCGAGCCACGCCGGCACCTCCGGCCCGCGGGTCCGGCGCTCGGGAGGCGCCGGACCCGCTACGTCTTTCGAGGCGCCGGGCCGGTCGGCCGGCGCGGCCTACCCCTTAAGACCATCTCGGCCCCGTGTGGTGAGCGGGCCTGCCTGGACCGTCGCTGAAGTCGAACCGGCAGGCGTCCCATGCTCCCGCATCACCTTCCCGTGCTCGATGGCTGGCGGGGCTGCGCGATCCTGCTCGTGCTCGTCGGCCATTTCGCCACCAGCCGCGGGATCAATCTCGGCCGTTTCGGCGTGGAGCTGTTCTTCGTCCTGAGCGGGCGCCTGATGGCGGAGATCCTGTTCGTGCGCGCCGTGCCGTTGACGCGGTTCGTCGTCCGCCGCGCATCCCGGATCTACCCGGCCCTAATCGGCTTCGTGCTGGCGATGACCGTCCTCGCCCTTGCCACCGGTCGGGAACGGCACCTCTACGGCTACCTCGCCGCGCTGACGCTGACCTACAACTACTACCACCTGTGGTTCGCCGAGGCGCCCAATGTCGACCATGTCTGGTCGCTCTGCGTCGAGGAGCACAGCTACATCCTGCTCGGGCTGATCGCCCTGCTCTGGCGCCGGTTCGGCTTCGCCCTGCCCCCGGTGCTGGCTGCTCTGGCCGCCCTGGCCTGCCTGAACGGCCTCATCTCCACCGCGCTCGGCGGCAGCTACACGGAGGTGTACTGGCGCAGCGACGTGCGGGCGGCCTCGATCTTGCTCGGGGCGGCGGCCTACCTGAAGTTCGGCCGCAGCGATCCCACGCGCGCGACGCCGTCCTGGCAGCCCGCGGTGCTGCTCCTCCTCGGCCTGATGCTGAACATCGACGCCGTACCGGACCCGATCAAGTACAGCCTCGGCACCGCATCGCTCGCCGCCGCGGTGGCGACGATCCCCAGCGCCGCGGACGTCCTGCGCCGGGGCCTGACATCGACGCCGCTCGTCCTGTTCGGCGCCTGGTCGTACTCGATCTACCTGTGGCAGCAGCCGTTCTATGTTCTGCACGATGCGATGGGCGGTCGCATCGCCAAGGCCCTCGTCCTGCCGGCCATCGCCCTGGGCATCGCCAGCCTGTTCCTGATCGAGCGGCCGATGCGACGCTACCTCAACCGCGCGTTCGATCGTGCGGCGGGCCGGAACCGCAGCGAGGCGAAGTCGTACGCGACACCCTGAAGACCGTCCGACTGCGCGCTCGCGAGAAAGCCGACGCAAGGCCTGCAAGTAATGAGACCGCGTCGGCATCCTGAGATGCGCCCAGCACGCCTCAAGCAAAGCTTACGATTGGGACGAGCCTGTCAGGCCGCCGCCTAAATCTCCACCGGACGCCCGAAACCGAAACGAATGTCCCGACCCGTTAAACCGCGGCCGCCAGCTGAGGCGCGGCGCCGATCATGCCGGGCGTGGGCTCGGGCGGGGCCTTGCGGGAGACGTAGTACAGATCGACCGCGCGCCAGAACGCGGTCTGCTCTTCGACGGACCGACGGGCCAGGGCCGATTCGAGGATCGCCATCGCGGCCCGTGCGGGCTCGCTCCGCTCGAGTTCGTCGAGCAGGCCGGCGAGATGCAGCATGGGGGTCTACCTCCGAACGAACGACGTCGCATAACAACGCCCAAGCTTACGAATTGGATCCATCCGCCAGAGGATCGGCTGCACGAAACTTGCCTCGCACCGGGCGGGGTCTACGATCCCGGCCGGCGAGCCCGACTCGCGATCCACCGTCAGACCACAAGGATCCCCGATGATCTCATGCCGAAGCGGCGCGGGCCGAGCCCTGCGCGGAGCGACCCTGGCGCTGGTGCTCGCCGGCACGCTCGGGGCGACCCCGCTCCGCGCCCGCGAGATGACGGATGCCAGCACTGCGGCGGCGGTGAAGAAGCCCAACGTGGTGATCCTGGCCACCGGCGGTACGATCGCGGGCGCGGGCGCCGACGCGGCCAACAGCGCGACCTACACGGCCGCCAAGGTGCCGGTGGACAAGCTGATCGCGGCGGTGCCGCAGGTCAGCACCATCGCCAATGTGCGCGGCGAGCAGGTCTTCCAGATCGCGTCCGAGAGCTTCACCGACGCCCAGCTGGTCCAGCTCGCCAAGCGCGTCTCCGCCCTGCTCAAGCAGGACGACGTGGACGGCGTGGTCATCACCCACGGCACCGACACCCTGGAGGAGACGTCGTTCTTCCTCGACCTCGTGGTCAAGAGCGACAAGCCGATCGTGGTGGTCGGGTCGATGCGGCCGGGCACGGCGATCTCGGCCGACGGCGCCCTCAACCTGCTCGACGCCGTGACGGTGGCGGCCAGCAAGGAGGCGATCGGCAAGGGCGTGACCGTGACGATGAACGACACGATCCAGTCGGGCCGCGACGTGAACAAGCGGACCAACGTCGTCCCGAGCGCCTTCTACAGCCAGTGGGGCCCGCTCGGCATGGTGATTGAGGGCAAGACCTACTTCTTCCGGTCGCTCTCCAAGCGGCACAACACCAGCTCCGAGTTCGACATCGACCAGATCGACAGCCTGCCGCTGGTCGGCATCGTCTACGGTTCCGGCAACATGATCCCCGGCATCTACGATGCCGAGGTCCAGGCCGGCGCCAAGGCGATCGTCAACGCCGGTACGGGCAACGGCTCGGTGGCCGGCTATCTCGTGGACAAGCTCAAGGACATCCGCTCCAAGGGCACGATCGTGATCCGCTCCTCGCGGGTGCCGGACGGCCTGGTCCTGCGCAACGCCGAGCAACCCGACGACAAATACGACTGGGTCGTCGCCCACGACCTCAATCCGGCCAAGGCCAAGATCCTGGCCGCCGTGGCGCTGACCAAGACCCAGGACACCAAGGAGCTGCAGCGCATCTTCTGGGAGTATTGATCACCCGTCGCTCTCAGACCGCGCACCCGCGACCTCATCCTGAGGCGGCGGCGCGCAGCGGCGCCCGCGAAGGTACCCGCCAGCCGGCCCCGCGCTGCCTGGAGCCATCCTTCGAGGCGCGCTGGCGCAGCCCGGGACGCGGGCGGGATCGGCAAGGCCATCGGCGGCGGCCGCGCTCGGCCGCCCTGCGCGGGGACCGGGTTACATCGTCCCGGGCACCGCCTAGATAGCCCGGTGCGACGCGGTCGCGGCCGGGATCGGTACCGGCCTGACGATCCGTCGGCACCCTGGACGGAGGAACCAGCATGACCGAGCTTCATCCCGAGGTCGCGGCGGTCACCGAGCGCGTCGTGGCGCGCTCCCGCGAGTCCCGGCGGACCTATCTCGACCTGATCGCCCGGGAGCGCGAGTCCGGCGTGCATCGGCCGACGCTGGCCTGCGGCAACCTCGCCCACGGCTTCGCCGCCTCCGGCGAGGACAAGCCGGCCCTCCGCGACGGCCGGACGGTGATGAATATCGGCATCGTCACCGCCTACAACGACATGCTCTCGGCGCATCAGCCCTACGGACGCTATCCCGACCAGATCAAGGTCTTCGCCCGGGAGCGCGGCGCCACAGCCCAGGTGGCGGGCGGCACCCCGGCGATGTGCGACGGGGTCACGCAAGGGCAGCGCGGGATGGAGCTGTCGCTGTTCTCCCGGGACACGATCGCGCTCTCGACCGCGGTGGGCCTGAGCCACGGCATGTTCGATGGCGCCGCGCTGCTCGGCATCTGCGACAAGATCGTGCCCGGCCTCCTGATCGGCGCGCTGCGCTTCGGCCACCTGCCGACGATCCTGATCCCGGCCGGGCCGATGCCCTCGGGGCTCGCCAACAAGGAGAAGCAGCGGATCCGCCAGCTCTACGCCGAGGGCAAGGTCGGCCGGGCGGAACTGCTCGAATCCGAATCCGCGTCCTATCACGGGGCCGGGACCTGCACGTTCTACGGCACCGCCAACTCGAACCAGATGATGATGGACATGATGGGCCTGCACATGCCGGGCGCCTCGTTCATCAATCCCGGCACGAAGCTGCGCCAGGCCATGACCCGGGCGGCGATCCACCGGCTCACGGAGATCGGCAGCGCCGGCAACGATTACCGGCCGCTCGGCCTGTGCGTGGACGAGAAGGCGATCGTGAACGCCGCGGTCGGCCTGCTCGCCACCGGCGGCTCGACCAACCACGCGATCCACCTGCCGGCCATAGCCCGCGCCGCCGGCATCGTGATCGACTGGGAGGATATCGACCGGCTGTCCAACGCCGTGCCGCTCATCGCCCGGGTCTACCCGAACGGCGCGGGCGACGTGAACCACTTCCACGCCGCCGGCGGCATGAGCTTCGTCATGGCCGCCCTGCTCGATGCCGGGCTGCTGCACGACGACATCCTGACGGTGGCCGGCCAGTCCCTGCGCGACCATGCCCGCGACCCGAAGCTCGACGGCGACGCGCTCACCTTCGAGGACGCGGTGCCGGAGAGCCTGGACGAGACCATGATCCGCCGGCCTGAGAACCCGTTCCAGCCCGATGGCGGCATGCGGCTGGTGACCGGCAATCTCGGCCGGGCGACGTTCAAGACCAGCGCGGTCGAGGAGCAGCGGCGGACCATCGAGGCCCCGGCCCGGGTCTTCTCCGACCAGGACGACGTGCTCAAGGCGTTCAAGGCCGGCGAGCTGGAGCGCGACGTGGTCGTGGTCGTCCGGTTCCAGGGCCCGCGCGCCAACGGCATGCCCGAGCTGCACAAGCTGACCCCGCCGCTCGGCGTCCTCCAGGATCGCGGCCACAAGGTCGCCCTGGTCACGGACGGCCGGATGTCGGGCGCGTCCGGCAAGGTGCCGGCGGCCATCCACCTGAGCCCCGAGGCCCTGGGCGGCGGGGCGATCGGGCGGATCCGCGACGGCGACATCATCCGCCTCAGCGCAGCCGAGGGGCTGCTGCAGGTGATGGTCGACGACGCGGAGCTGGCCGCCCGCGCGGACGCGGTCCAGCCGGTCCCGGAGGCGGGAACCGGGCGGGAGCTGTTCGCTTTCATGCGCCACGGGGCCGACACCGCCGAGCGGGGCGCCTCAGCCATGCTCGCGGCTGCCGGTCTCTGAACGTCGAACGGGAGAAGCCGATCATGAACGATCTGACCAGCATCGACGCGCTGATGCGCTCCGTGCCCGTCATCCCGGTCCTCGTGATCGAGGACGTGGACCAGGCCCGGCCGATCGCCGAGGCCCTGGTCCGGGGCGGCCTGACCGCCCTGGAGGTCACCCTGCGCACGCCCGCCGCCTTGGACGTGATCCGCGAGATGACCCAGGTCGAGGGCGCGGTGGTCGGGGCCGGCACGGTCCTGAACCCGGTCGATCTCGAGAACGCCCTGGCGGCGGGCGCCGAGTTCATCGTCTCGCCGGGGCTCACGGAGCCGCTCACCGACGCCGCCAAGACCAACGGCGTGCCCTACCTGCCGGGCGTCGCCACGGCGGCCGACATCATGCGCGGGCTCGATTACGGGCTCGACCGGTTCAAGTTCTTCCCGGCGGAGGCAGCGGGCGGGATCAAGGCCCTGAAGGCGCTGAACGCCGTGTTCGGCCAGGTCAAGTTCTGCCCGACCGGAGGCATCACCGAGGCCACCGCGCCGGATTGGCTCGCCATCCCGTCGGTGCTGTGCGTCGGCGGCAGTTGGGTGGTGAAGCCCGGCCTGCTCGACCCGGATGCCATCAAACGCGCCGCCCGGACCGCCGCCAACCTGCGTAAGGCCGCCTGACGGCGCCGACGAACGAGAACGCCCGCCACGGTGTGAGCCGGGCGGGCGTTCCATCAAAGACCGAAGCGGTTGAGACCGATCAGCAGTCGTCGCCGCCCTTGGCCGCCTGGGCGGCGGTCGGCTTGCCGCTCGACTGAGCCTGCACGTCGGAGGGCGACGTCGCGGTGCCGGCGTTCTTCATCGCGCCGACAGTGCCGGGGGACTCAGCCTTGGCGCCCGGGGAGGTCGGGTCCTTCACGCTCGGATCGACCGTCGAGGCCTTGCTGGCTTCCTTGTCGCGCGTCACGGTCGTCCCGGTCGCGCAGGGGGCCGCGAAGGCGGCGGTCGACATCAGGATGAGAGCGCCGGCACCTGCAAGGGTCGTGATCTTGGTCATGCGTTCCTCCGATTTATATAGCGCATGACAAACGGACCCAGCAGTCACTGGTTCCTTAATATTTCCATCTCGCAACTTCTGCGGGGCATTTTCCCCGGAATGTCGTGACCGAATGCACTTATTCCGCCGGTTGCGGCTCCCGGCGCTCCCGCGGGGTGAAGAGATTGCCCTGCGGCTCCAGCACGATCCGCTTCTCGTGGAACGCGTCGAGCGTCGAGCGGTGGCCGATGGAGACGATGGTTGTGTCGGGCAGGCGCTCCCGCAGCATCCGGTAGATCTTCGCCTCGGACGGCTCGTCGAGGGAGGCGGTCGACTCGTCGAGGAACAGCCAGGCGGGCTTGGCCAGGATCGCCCGGGCGATGGCGAGGCGCTGCTGCTCGCCGCCCGACAGGCGGCGCTCCCAGGTATCGGTCTCGTCGAGGCGGTCGACGAGATGGGGCAGCTGGGCCGCCGTCAGGGCGTCGCGGATCGCCGCGTCCGTGAACTGGTCGGTGGTGTTCGGGTAGACCACGGCGCCGCGCAAAGTGCCCTGCGGGATATAGGGCCGCTGCGGCAGCAGCAGCGTCGATTGCCCGGCCGGCACGTCGACCCGGCCCTTGCCGAACGGCCAGATCCCGGCGATCGCCCGGAACAGCGTCGACTTTCCGGAACCCGAGGGGCCGGTGACCAGGGTGGCGCCGCCCTTGGCGAGGGTCAGCTCCGGGGCCGAGACGATCTCGCGGCCGTCCGGGAGGGCGAGCACCAGCCCGCGGGCGGTGACGCCGTTGGCGGTCTCGTTGCCCTGAACCAGCCCGTAGCCCGCCACCTCCAGCGCCTCGGCCTTGCTCATTGCCCGGCGGAAGGAGCCGAGACGGATGGTGTTGGCCTTGTAGGATGCGAGGGTCGTGTAGGAATCCACGAAGAAGGACAGCGAGCTCTGCACCTGCGAGAAGGCCTGCGAGGTCTGCTGCAGCGCGCCGAGAGTGATCTTCTTGGCGAAGAAGGACGGCGCGGCGAGCACCATCGGGAAGATCACGCTCGCCTGCCGGTAGCTGAAGGTGAAGGCGATCAGCTTGATGCGGCGGAAGATGATGCCGACGTAATTGTCGATGATCATGTGGAACAGCGAGCCGAGCCGCGTCGCCTCCGCGCGCTCGCCGCGCAGCAGCGCGATCTGCTCCGAGTAGATCCGGTTGCGGGCCAGCGAGAAGCGGAAATCCGCCTCGACCTGCTCCTGCCGGAAGTTCAGCCCGATCAGGGGCCGGCCGATCAGGTGGGTAAGCCAGGTGCCGACCACCGCGTAGGCGATCACCAGCCAGACCAGGAAGCCCGGGATCACCGTATCGGTGAACGGCACGACGAAGTCGCGCGACAGGGTCCAGAGGATCACGATGAACGAGACGAGCTGCGCCGCCTGGCTGAGCAGCCGGATCGACAGGCTCGCGGTCTGTTGGATGAACAGGTTGACGTCGGCCTGAATGCGCTGATCCGGGTTGTCCGCCTCCTCGTCGGTGAACGGGATGCGGTAATGGGTGCCGTTCCCGAGCCAGCGCTCGTACAGGCTGTGCGTCAGCCAGGTGCGCCAGCGGATGTGCAGCGAGGAATCGACGAACAGGTCGAACATGCCGATGGCGATGTTGAGCGTCGCCAGCGGGATGAAGATCCAGAGCAGCTGGTACCAGAACGCCGCCGCGTCGTATTCCTGAAGCGAGTTGTAGATGTCGCGGTAGAAGAAGTTGAACCGCAGGGTCAGCGCCACGTCGGCGAAGTTCACGAAGATCGAGAGGGCGACGAGGTTGCGCCCGATCCGGCCCTCGGTGCTGCCGAACCAGCGGAACAGGCCGATCTCCTTGGTCGGCTTGTCGCGATTGGCGAAATACGGGTCGGCGATGTCGGTGATCGCCCGGATCGGCTCGAGATACGAGACGCCGAGCACGATGGCGCCGAACACCACGGCGCCGGTGGCGGCGAAGTCCGGCGGCAGCAGCGCGGCCACGACCGGGGGCAGGAGGCCCATGGCGGCCACCGTCTTCATGCCGGCGAGCAGCAGGTAGCCGAGCCCGTAGACCGAGACGAAGACCTTCAGATAGGCGGAGATGCCGTTGGCCGCGACCAGGATGCCGGCCATCACGAAGCCGGCGAGCGAGACGTAGAGCGGCGGGCTTGGGATCCCCGGAAGCGCCAGCAGGATCAGCGCGGCCACGGCCGTGAGCACGGCCTGGATCCCGAGCCCGGTCCTGAGTGAAGCCACGCGTGTCTCCCGCCTAACGTGAGCGCCCCTTCAGGAACGCAACCCGGCGGCCTTGGCCCTGGGTCGTGGCGAGAACGTGGCATGTCGTCGGCGCTGTCACGTGAAACTTTGGTCACGATCCCCGCAGGCGGGTCGCGAGGCGGCCTGCGGCGCTACCAGTTCCACTCCTCGAAGCCCGGCTCGCGGCAGCGATAGCCGATCGGGCATTGCGGATTGTCGCGGGTGGGGACGAAGCGCAGCTCGGCGATCTCGGCGCCGCTGCACTGGCCGGGGCCGCTGACGAAGCGCTCCGGCGCCGTGCCGCCGGCGATCACCACGTCGCCCTCGCTCTTCACCAGCGCCATCGCCTCCGCGCAGGTCATCCGCGCCGTGCCGGCGGGACGCGGCGAGCGGGACGGCTGGGCAAGCGCCTCCGCCCCGATCGACGCGGCGATCAGGTGAATGCACAGCAAGGCGAGGACCTGCGGCCTCATCGCGGCTGGGTTCCAGAATACACGACGCACCCGAGAAGAAAGTCCTCGGGCATCGCGCCATCCTGCACGGCCGGGCGGCCCGAGACTGTCACCGGAATGCGCCACCACACGGCTTTCGCCGTTGGACCGCCGCAATCACCGGATTATGGGATTCCGGGACCACCGAGAACGCTTAAGAATTCGTGACCGCGGACGCCCTTCGGGCCGCCCCGGCACGGACCTCCCGGTCGGCCCTCCGGCACGCGCCTCCGGCGCCCGGCGTGCCGGCCGTCGTGCGCTGGAGCCCAGGGACCCGCAGATGTCCGCCCTCTCGATCCTCGACGTTTCCGCGGTGCGCGCCGCCCCGGTCGCCCGCGAGCCCTACCCGTACACGCTCGGCACCAACGTCCTGAACCCCGACGCGATCGACGCGATCCGGCGCGATTTCCCGGACATCGCGAAGCCCGGCTACCTCACCGTAGACGAGGTCGCCCTCAAGGGCCGGTTCAAGGCGCTGATCGACGAGCTGGAGAGCGACGAGTTCTCGGCCCTGCTCGGCGAGAAGTTCGGCATCGACCTCGTCTCCTGCCCGCGGCTCACCACGATCATGCGGAAGAGCCAGCTGAAATACGGCTCGATCCACACCGACGGCCCGTCGAAGGTGCTGACGCTGCTGGTCTACATGAACGACGCCTGGGACGCCCCGGCCGCCGGCCGCCTGCGGGTGCTCTACGACGGCCGCAACTATGCGCCCTTCGCGGTCGAGGTGCCGCCGACCATGGGCACGATGTTCGCCTTCCTGCGGGCCGACAATTCCTGGCACGGCCACGAGCCGTTCGAGGGCGAGCGGCGCGTGGTGCAGGTCGCCTGGCTCAAGGACGCCACCGAGCTCGAGCGCAAGCGCAAGCGCAACCGGACGGCGCAATTCCTCAAGGGGATCTTCGGACGCTGAACACGACGGCGGTTTCACCCAGGCTCTTGTTGGGGCATGCTTTTCACCCGCAGGCCGGTACCCGAATCGGGGCCGGATGCCTGGACCAGGGGGATCGAATGGGCGCGGTCGTGCTGGCCGATCCGGGTGAGGATGCCCGTACCGGTTCCAAGCGTCGCTTCGTCGTGCCCGGCCTCCTCGTCCTCGGCTGGGCCGGCCTGTTCACCTACAGCGCCGCCTACCTGACCGAGGACCTGCCGTTCCGTTCGCAGACCGCCGAGACCCGGCCCGCCCCGGCGCCGAAACCGCTGGGCCGCCGGGTCGTGATGCTCGACACGCCGGATGAATCCGTCCCGGACGTGCAGCGGCCGGACGCCGCGTCGCTCGCCGCCGCGCCGGCGAGCCCGCGCCCGGCGGCGCCGGGCCTGCAAGCGGCGATCACGACTCCGGTCGCGCCTTCGGCGGCCAAGCCGGCCAGCACGTCCAGCCCGGACTTCGTCGGCATCTGGGGTCCGACCGCCGATGCCTGCGCGGCCCGCTCCCGTCGCCGGGGCTACATCCCGGCCACGATCACGCAGGACCGCGCCCGGGCCGGACGGACGATCTGCACTTTCCACGACAGCCGCCGGGTCGGGAACGGCTGGGTGATGGGCGCCGAGTGCAGCGATCGCGGCCGGCACTGGTCCTCGCAGGTCCGCCTCGTGGTCGACGGCGACCGCCTCACCTGGTCGAGCGGCCGCGGCACGGCCGCCTATATCCGCTGCGGCCGGCGCGGGGGGTGATAACTTAACTCCGTCCTTGCGAGCGCAGCGCAGCGACCCAGGGAAACGCCACGGTTTGAGCTCCCAGGCTGCACCGCGCTGCTTCGCTGCGCTCGCAAGGACGAAACGACGTCTTCGTCCGTCGGACGTGTCACGGATCCGTCAGGCGGCCCCGCTCACTCGCCCGGCGGCCGCATCCAGAACAATCCGCGCCGCGGCCCGGCTCGGGGTGTCGTCGCCGGCGAGACGCATCAGGCCGTCGATCCGGGCTAGCGCGTCGCTCTGCGCGTCCCGCTCCGCACCGCCGACCAGCAGGGGCAGCAGCGCCCGGGTCAGATGCTCGGCGGTGCAGTCCGCCTGCACGAATTCCGGCATGGCGTTCTCGGCCAGGATCAGGTTCGGCAGCACGATGCTGGGGACCTGGATCAGGCGCCGGGCGATGAACTCCTCCGCGCGCGAGACCTTGTAGGCCACCACCATCGGGACGCCGGCCAGCGCCAGCTCCAGCGTGACGGTGCCGGAGGCCGCCAGGGCCGCCCGGGCGCCCCGGAAGGCGGCGTATTTCGGGTCCTCGCCGGTGAGCACCCGCACCGGGACGGGCCAATCCTGGGCCAGCCGCTCGATCAGCGCCCGGTGGCGGGTCACGGCGGGCAGCACCGCCTCGACCTCGAGGATGCGGGAGACCTGCTCCAGCACCTGCCCGAAGACCGGCATCAGCCGGTCGATCTCGGCGCGGCGCGAGCCCGGCAGGATCACGAGGCTGTAGGGCACCGCCTCCCGTCGCCGGCTCTCCGTCGCGGAGGGACGCAAATCCGAGAAGCGCTCGATGAGCGGGTGGCCGACATAGGTGCAGGGCGGGCCGCCGAGCCGCAGATGCGCGTCCGGCTCGAACGGCAGCAGCGCCATCACGTGGTCGATGAAGCCGCGCATGCCCTTGGCCCGCCACGGCCGCCAGGCCCAGACGCTCGGCGACACGTAATCGACGATCGGGATGCCGGGCGCCGCCTTCCGGACCCGCTGGGCCACGGCATGGGTGAAGCCCGGGCTATCGATGATCACCAGAACGTCGGGCCGGGCGCGCATCACCGCGGTCGCGGTCTCGCGGATCCGGCGCAGCAGGGTCCGAGCGCGGGCGAGCACCGGCAGGTAGCCCATGACGGCGACGTCATCGAGGGGGAACAGGGAGGTGAACCCCTCCTCGGCCATGGCCTCGCCGCCGACCCCGCCGAACACGGTCCCGGGCGCGGTCGCCCGCAGCGCCCGCATCAACTTGGCCCCGAGCTGGTCGCCGGAATCCTCGCCGGCCACCAGCCAGACGGTTTTCGGCTCGCTCATGGTCCGGCCCCGGGCCGGTAGCCGACCAGAAACAGCCCGAGGCGGTCGGCCTCCGCGGCGGTGGCCACGCGGTCGATCACCAGGGTGCCGCCGGCCTCGAGCGCCAGGCCGACGCAGCCGGCCGCCGCGGCGTTGCGCACGGTCCGGGGGCCGATCGCCGGCAGGTCGATGCGCAGGTCCTGGCCGAGCTTCGGCGCCTTGACCAGCACGGTCGCGGGCAGCGCCCGGCCCCGCCCGAACGGTTTGCGCCCGAGCGCCCGGGCGCGGGCGAGCATGCGGTCAGTCCCCTCCGGCCCCTCGACGGCGATCACACGCTCGCCCGAGACCGCCACCGCCTGCCCGAGATCGTAGGGCGAGAGCGCGTCGAGCACCCCGCGGCCAGTGCGGATCGACGCGTCGGCTTCCGTGTCGGGTCCGAGGCGGCCGAGCCGGCCCTCGGGGCAGAGCAGATCCGGCGCGGCCTCGTGGACGCCGAGCACCCGGTGGCCCTCCTCCTCGACCAGGGCCAGGGCGGCGCGCAGCAGGCGGTCGTCGCCGCCCCCGGCGATCGCCCGCAGGGTCTCGCGGTTCCGGAGCGCCGCGCCGGCATTGAGCAGCGCGGCCGGGCTCGGCCGCGAGACCCCGCCCGCCGGCACCATCACGGCCGGTCCCCAGCGGCGCAGCAGCTTGAGGATCGCGGCGAGGTCGAGGAGGTCGACGGTGGCGTCGGCCCGGGCGCGCAGGGACCGGTCGGTGAAGCCGCGCAGGGCGATCAGCCGGAACGGCCGGTGCGTCCGGTTCAGGGACTCGGCCACCAGCTCGGGCAGCCGGCCGGCGCCGGCGATCAGGACGAGCGTGCCCTCGGGCAGCGGAGCGGCCTCGGCCATGGGGAGGCTCAGGCCGCCCCGATCGGAACCGGAAGCTCGCGCGGGGTGCAGATCGAGCGCTTGCCGCCAGCGCGAATGAAGGCGAGGATCTCGGACACTGCGGCGTGGGATTCGAAGGTCGCGGCCACGTCCTCGACCCGCTCCATGAGCGTGCCCTCGGGGGCGAACAGCAGCCGGTAGGCCCGCCGGAGTGCGTGGATGTCCTCCCGGGCGAAGCCCCGGCGCTGCAGGCCGATGATGTTGAGGCCCGATAGGTAGGCGCGGTTGCCGAGCACCATGCCGTACGGGATGCAGTCGTTCTCCAGGCCCGAGAGGCCGCCCACGAAGGCGTGCGCGCCGACCCGGGCGAACTGGATCACGGCGGCGCCCCCGCCCAGGATCGCGTAATCGCCGACGCTGCAATGGCCGGCCAGCATCACGTTGTTGGAGAAGATGACGTGGTCGCCGACCCGGCAATCGTGGCCGACATGGGAATTGGCCAGGAAGGTGCAGTGATCGCCGACCGCGGTCTCGAGGCCACCCCCGCTGGTGCCGGGGTTCATGGTCACGCCCTCGCGGATCAGGCAGTCGGATCCGATTGTCAGCGTCGAGGGCTCGCCCCGGTATTTCAGATCCTGCGGCTGATGGCCGATGGAGGCGAACGGGAAGATCCGGGTGCGGGGACCGATCGTGGTGCGGCCGGCCAGCACCACGTGGCTGAGCAGCTCGCAGCCCTCGCCCAGCACGACCTCGGGGCCGACATGGCAGAACGGGCCGATCCGGGTCCCGTCGCCGATCACGGCGCCGGATTCGATCACGGCGCTCGGGTGGATGAGGGCGTCGCTCACTCCGTCACCAGCATGGCGCTGATCTCGGCCTCCGCCACCAGCACACCGTCGACCCGGGCCTCGCCGCGGTACCACCACATCGTCCGGCGCCGGTTCATCTTCTTCATGTGGAAGCGCACCTGATCACCCGGGGTGACCGGCTTGCGGAACTTGCATTTGTCGATGGTCATGAAGAACACCTGCTTGGTCTGCAGCTCTTCAGTCCGGATGTGACGGCAGCAGATCGCGCCGGCGGTCTGGGCCATGCCCTCGATCAGCAGCACCCCGGGGAAGACCGGCAGACCGGGGAAATGCCCCATGAATTGTGGCTCGTTGGCGGTGACGTTCTTGATACCGACGCAGGATTCGTCGCGGTCGATCTCGACGATGCGGTCGATCATCAGGAACGGGTAGCGGTGCGGCAGCAGCTCCAGCAGCGTCTGGATGTCGGCTGTGCCCAGCTCCTCGTTGGTGTCGCGCGCCGCCTCGCTCATCGAATCCCGTACCTCGCGTCACCGCCACCGGGCGGACCGATATCCGCCCTCCATGACGGGCGGACGCCCTCTTCGGAAGAAATCGGCGGAAGCGCAAGGGTTTCCCGGCGGCGCGGCCGATATCGCGACCGGGATCACTCGGCCTCGGGGGCCGGATCCTTCTCGGAATCCTTGCCCGAGCGCTCGGCCAGGCGCGCCAGCGTCGTCAGCTCGCGGAACCAGGCCCGCACCGGCTTGGCCGGCGTACCGCCCCAGCGGCTGCCCGGCGGGACATCGCGGTTGACGTTGGACGAGCCGGCGATCTGGGCGCCGCGGCCGATGCGCAGATGGCCGACGACGCCGACCTGGCCGCCGAGCACCACGTAATCCTCCAGCGTGGTCGAGCCCGAGATGCCGACCCCGGAGACGATCACGCAATGGCGCCCGATCACGACGTTGTGGGCGATCTGGACCAGGTTATCGATCTTGGTGCCCTCGCCGATCACCGTATCGCGCGAGGCGCCCCGGTCGATCGTCGTGTTGGCGCCGATCTCGACATCGTCCTGGACGATCACCCGGCCGATCTGCGGCACCTTGAGATGGCTCACGCCCATGGCGAAGCCGAACCCGTCCTGGCCGAGCCGGGCGCCGGGATGCAGGATCACCCGGTTGCCGAGCAGGGCGTGGCTCAAGGTCGTGCCGGCCCCGATGGAGCAGTCGCGCCCGATCCGCACCCCCGGGCCGATCACCGCGTTCGGGCCGATGACGCTGCCGGACCCGATCTCGACGCCGGGGCCGATCACGGCGCCCGGATCGACCGTGACGCCCTCTTCCAGGCGCGCATCCGGGTGGATATGGGCGCCCGGAGCGATGCTGCGCCCGCCGAATTGCGAGCCGGGACGCATGGCGTCCGGGTGGAGGCGGCCGAGCAGGGCGGCGTAGGCCCGGTACGGGTCGCGGCTGACCAGCGCGACGGTGCCGGCCGGACAGCGCGCCGCGAAGCGCGGGCTCACCAGGCAGGCCCCGGCCCGGGTCTCGGTCAGCGCCGAGCCGTAGCGGGCATTGTCCATGTAGGCGAGGTGGTGCGGCCCGGCGCTCTCGAGCGGGGCGGCTCCGGTGAGCCGGTATTCCGGGTCCGCGCCCTCGGGCAGGACCGCACCGGCGGCGACAGCGATGTCGGCGAGGGTGAGCGAGCCGGTCGCGGCGAAGAAAGCGGGATCTGACATGCGTGACAACGCGCCGGCCGGAGAAATCCGACCGGCGCGCGTGGATTTTATCAGAACCGCGAGCCGCCCGAGAAGCGGAACGCCTGGGTCTGATCCTTGCCAATATGGCCGACCTTGCCGAGCAGCGGCACGTAGACCGACTGACCCTCGTCCTTCGTCAGGGCGTAGGCGTAGTCGAAGCGGATCGGGCCGAGCGGCGAGTTCCACAGGATGGAGGCGCCGATCGAGGAGCGGATCGCGGCGGTGTCGCGGACGTTCACGCATTCCGGCTCGACGCCGATGTTGAACGCGGAGAAGTTGCACTTCCCGGTCTGGGGCGAGATGCCGTTGATGAAGCCGTCGCCGTTCACGTTGAAGTTGCGCCGGCCGTTATAGCCGAACAGCGTACCGGCATCGGCGAAGACCGCGCCCTTCAGGCCCAGATCCCGCGGAATGAGCGGCAGCGGGAACTGCACCTCGAGGGTACCGCCGATATAGGTGGAGCCGCCGATGGCGTTGGAGCGGGCGTCGGCGATGCCGACGTCGCGCGGGCCGATGCCGTTGGGCGCGAAACCGCGGACCAGCGACGGGCCGAGGAAGAACTCGTCGGTGACGCGCAGCGGCTTGCCGTCGATCGCGTTGATGTGGCCGCCCTGGAACCGGACGAAGCCGATCACGTCTTCGAACAGCTCCTTGTAGTAGCGCGCATCCGCGGTGACGCGGAAGAACTTCGAGTCGCCGCCGAGACCCGCGACGTCGGGCTTCAACTCGGCGTAGAGGCCGTTGCGCGGCGCGCCGACCACGTCGAGGGTCGAGTAGGCGAGCGTCAGGCCGGCCAGCGAGGTCAGCGTGTTGCCCTGCGAGCCCTTGATGGCGATCGAGGCTTCGCCGTCATACGCGCAATTCGGGTAGATCGACTGGCCACCGATGTTGCGGCCGCTGTTCGGGTCGATCGTGCCGCCGGCGTAGGTCGCGGTGTAACCCGGGATCGGCGTCGAGCAGTCGTTGTACGGCCGCTTGAGGGTGTTCGGGACCTTCAGCTCGGTGTTGTACAGCGAGTAGCGCAGGGTGATGCCGAACTCCTCGGTGATCGGCAGGCCCAGGCGCAGCTGGCCGCCATACACCGTGGTCTCGTAGCGCGAGTACCGGGTCAGGTCGGAGTACTTGTAGAAGGCGTCGAAGCCGGCGGCGAGCCGGTAGCCGAGGAAGTACGGCTCGGTGAACGAGAAATCGACGCCGCGCGAGTACTGGCCGCCAGTGCCGGCGAGGCGGACATACTGGCCGCGACCGAGGAAGTTGGACTCGGAGACCGAGACCTCGCCGATGATGCCGTCCTGGGTGGAGTAGCCGCCCGCCACCGAGAACGAACCCGTGGGCTGATCCTCGACATCGATGTTGATGACCACGCGGTCGGCCGCGGAGCCGGGCTCGTTGGAGAACCGGACCTTCTTGAAGAAGCCGAGGCCGTTCAGGCGCCGCTCGGCCCGGTCGGTGAGCACGCGGTTGTAGGCGTCGCCTTCCGCGATATCGAGCTCGCGGCGGATGACGTAGTCGCGGGTCCGGGTGTTGCCGCGGATGTTGATGCGCTCGACGTAGACGTGCGGGCCGTCCTCGACCACGAAGCCCAGGGAGACCTGGTGGGAGGCGGGATCGCGCTGGCCGGTCGGGCGGACCTGGGCGAACGGGTAGCCGGCGCGGTTGACCTCGCGGGTGACGTTGTTGAGCGTCCGCTCCACGTCGTCGGCGTTGTAGACGTCGCCCACCGCGGCGGTGATCTGGCCGTCGAGCTTGGCGGTGTCGATGCCGGGCAGGCGGGAATCCACCGCCACCGCGCCGACCTTGTACTGCTCGCCCTCGTTCACCGTGATGGTGATGACGTAGCCGGAGCTGTCGCCCTCGACGTAGCGGGCGTCGGCGCTGACCACCTGGAAGTCGGCATAGCCGTTCTTCAGGTAGTAGCGGCGCACCTGGTCGAGGTCGGCGGTGATGCGGTCGGGATCGTAGACGTCGGAGGTCTTGATGAACGACAGGAAGTTCATCTCGGAGGAGCTCATGAGCCCCTTCAGCGTCCGCTCCGAATAGGCGTTGTTGCCGACGAAGTTGATCGAGATGATGCCGGTCTTGTCGCCCTCGTCCACCTGGTAGATCACGTCGACGCGGCCGTTGGGCAGGTCGACGGTCCGGTAGGTAACCTTGGCGGTGCCGCGGCCGAAACGCTTGTAGACGTCGCGGATGCGGGCGAGGTCGGCGTTGACGATGGCCTCACTGTAGGGGCCGCGGGCCTTCGCCTCGACGATGCCCTCGAGCGTGGCCTTCTCGACCTTCTTGTTGCCCTCGAACACGACCCGGTTGATCAGGTTGTTCTCGCGGACGGTGACCACCGTGCGGCCGCCGGACTGGGCGACCTTCACGTCCGAGAACATGCCGCTGGCGAGCAGGTTGCGCCGAGCCTCCTCGGCGGAGCCGGACGCGGTCCCGGTCACGTAGGACCGGATGGTGTCGGCATCGACGCGCTGGTTGCCCTGGACGACGATCTGCTGCGCCTGCGCGGCACCGCTCAGGACGAGGCCCGCACCGGCAGCGACTAGGACGATGGTCTTCCGCACCGACTTACGTCGGGGCTTCCCCGTCAACGACATCATGCAATCGCCCGTTTCTGTTCTGGTCGCGGGGGTTAGCCCGTCACAGGCGGCCGTTGACCGGTCGTCCTGTCACCCTGGTCCAAGCGTGGCTTCAGGTCCAAGCGTAGCTCTTAGCGGGATTCCCCTGCCAAGCAAACGCGCGGGAGGCCATCGTCAGGGGATTTTGGGGGGTCGTGGCCTTCGCGCCACTTAACGGCGCGGACCCCGCCGGGGCAAAGCGCCGATCATGGTAAATGGCCCGTAAATCTTTGCGGCCACTTCTGTTTTCGCGTCGGCGAATCTGAGCTTTAACGCTGTTTTAAGCACCCGCCGGGGCGCGTTCGCGGCGCTCTCCGGGCGGGATCGCGGCGGGATTGGGGCACCGAATCCGGTGGAGATCGGACCCGGCGCCCCGCCCCGGGATCAGGTGTTCCGCCAGGAGGCGCCGAGGTTGAGGATGTCGTTCCAGGCCGCGAACAGCATCAGCATCAGCACGAGGGCGAGGCCGATGCGGAAGCCGATCTCCTGGGCGCGCTCGCTGAGCGGGCGGCCGCGGATCACCTCGAAGGCGTAGAACAGCAGGTGTCCGCCATCGAGGAGCGGCACCGGGAACAGGTTCAGCAGGCCGATCGAGACCGAAAGCAGCGCGATCAGGCCGACGAGACCGCCGACGCCGCCGGTCTTGGCGACCTCGCCGGAGACCCGGGCGATGCCGATCGGGCCCGAGAGCTGGTCGGCGGATTCGCGGCCAGTGGCGAGCTTGCTCAGGTAGGAGAAGGTCCGCTCGACCACGAAGTAGGTCTCGCGCACGCCGAGATCGAGGGAGTCCAGCGCCCCGTACCGGACGAGCCGGGCCTCCGAGCCCGAGGGCGAGCGGATGCCGAGCCGGCCGATCCGGTGGCGGCCGAACGGCGTCTTCTCCTCGTAGGTCGCCGGGGTCGCCTGGATGGTGATCGGCTGGTCGCCGCGCTCCACCGTGAAGGTCAGCGGCGTGCCGGCGCTCCCGGTCACCGTGCGGTACATGGCGTTGAAGTCGCCGATCTTCTGGCCGTCGATGGCGGTGATCACGTCGCCCGGTTGGAAGCCGGCCTGGGCGGCGACGCTGCCGGGCTCCACCGAGGAGACCCGGGCGGGCAGCTCGTAGCGGCCGGCGAGCCAGATCGCCCCGGCGAACAGCAGGATCGCGAGCAGGAAGTTCGCCACCGGTCCGGCGGCCACGATCGCGGCGCGCTTGGCCACCGGCTGGGTCGGGAAGCTGGTCGCCCGCTCCTGCGGGCTCATCCGGGCGATCGCCTCGGGATCCGGGATGCTCGCGCCGTTCACGTCGCCGTGGAACTTGACGTAGCCGCCAAGCGGGATGGCGCAGAGCTTCCAGCGGGTGCCGCGGCGGTCGTTGAAGCCGAACAGCTCCGGGCCGAAGCCGAGGGAGAAGGCATGCACGCCGACGCCGCACCAGCGCCCGACCAGGAAGTGGCCCATCTCGTGGACGAAGACCACGACCGTGAGCACGAACAGGAACGGGATCACGGCGCCGAAGAAGCCGCCGGCGGTCCCGCCCATCGCGTTGAGGAAGTCCATGAGCCGATCCCTGGCCGTCTCTGCGCCGGCGTCTCAGGCCGGCCATCGGGCCGGTTTAGCAGATCGGTGTTGTTTATCGCCAACGCAATCCGCCGGGACTGCCGCGGGAGGTCGCGGGGCGCGGGCGCGCACATCGGGGCGAAGGATGCCCGCTATCCTCGCTCTCACGCCCCCGAAGCCGTCAGTGGCCCCCGCCCCCGCCGGCGGCCGCGCGCGGGCGGCGGATCAGCGGCACGGCGCAGGCCATCGCCAGGAACAGCACGGTGAGCGCCAGGAACACGTCCTCGAAGGCCATCACCAGCCCCTGGATCCGCACCGTGTTGGACATGGCCTTGAGCGCCATGCCCGGCGCGGCGCTGCCGAAGGACTCGAAGCCGCGCTGCATGGAATCGAGCCGCTCCAGCGCGGCGTTGTTGGCCCAGGTGAAGCGCTCGTGCAGCCGGGCGAGGTGCAGGTCCCAGCGGGCGTTGAGCACGGTGTTGATCAGGGCCAGGCCGACCGCGCCGCCGAGGTTGCGGGTGAGGTTGTAGAGGCCGGAGGCGTTCTTCATTCGGGCCGGCGGCAGGGTGCCGAGCGCGATGTTGTTGATCGGGATCATGCACAGCATCAGCGAGCAGCCGCGCAGGATCTGCGGCCAGAGCAACTCCCAGAAATCCCAGTCCTTGGTCAGCCCGGTCACGATCCAGGTACCGCTGGCGAAGCCGACGAAGCCGATCGCCATCATGATCCGCGGATCGACCTTGCCTGAGAGGCGGCCGGCGATCGGGGCGGTGGCGAACATGCACAGCCCCGAGACGAACATCGTCTCGCCGATCATCAACGCCGAGTAGCCGCGCACCCGGGCGAGGTAGACCGGGTAGATGTAGGTCAGGCCGTAGAGCCCGATGCCGAGCACGAAGCTCGCCACGCAGCCGCTGGCGAAGTTGCGGTCGGAGAAGGCTCGCAGGTCAACGATCGGCTGCTTGGCCGTGAAGGCCCGCCAGAAGAACAGCAGCCCCGAGACCGCACAGATGACCGCGCAGGCGAAGACCGCCTCGTCCTGCATCCAGTCGTGGTTCGGCCCCTCCTCGAGGACGTATTCGAGGCAGCCGAGGAAGCCCGCCATGAAGGCGAGGCCGGCCCAGTCGAACGACTTCAGCAAGGCGTGGTTCGGCTTGTCGAAATCGACCAGGAGCCAGGTCGAGATCGTCACCCCGATTCCCGGCACGACGTTGATCAGGAACAGCCAGTGCCAGGACATCAGGTCGGTGAGGTAGCCGCCGATCGTCGGGCCGATGGTCGGTGCCAGCGTCGCCACGAGGCCGATCACCGGCGACACGATGGTGCGCTTCGACGGCGGGAAGATCGTGAAGGCCGCGGCGAACACGGTCGGGATCATGCCGCCGCCGATGAAGCCTTGCGCGGCGCGCCAGACGATCATCTCGGAGATCGACGAGGAGGTGGCGCACATCACGCTCATCAGCGTGAAGCCCCCTGCCGAGAGCGCGAACATCCAGCGGGTCGAGAGCACCCTCGACAGGGTCCCCGAGAGCGGGATCGAGATCACCTCGGCGATCAGGTAGCTGGTCTGGACCCAGGGGATCTCGTCCCCGGAAGCCGAGAGGCCGGCCTGGATCTCGTTGAGGGAGGCCGAGACGATCTGGATGTCCAGGATCGCCATGAACATCCCGAACACCATGCAGAAGAACGCCACCATGCGGCGGCGGTCCATGGGGGGCTCCGCGGCGGCCGGGATTGCGGCCGGGAGGGCGGCGCTGGCAGCCACGGCCGGGCTCAGCGGCTCGCGGCGTCGAACCGCCGGTTCGCGGCCTGGTCGAGGACCGAGCGATCGGTGCCACCGCGGGTATCGACCCGGACCTCGGCCGAGAGGCCGGGCCGCAGCAGCCCCTCGCGGGCGACGTCCTCGGGCACGCGCACCCGCACCGGCAGGCGCTGGACGATCTTGGTGAAGTTGCCGGTGGCGTTGTCCGGGGGCAGCAGGCTGAACACCGAGCCGGAGGCCGGCGAGAACGACTCGACCACCCCGTGGATCTCGCGGTCCGGATAGGCGTCCACCGTCACGATCACCGGCTGGCCCGGGCGCATGCGCTGCACCTGCGTCTCCTTGAAGTTCGCGTCGATGCGCACGCTCTGGAGCGGGACCAGGGCGGCGACCCGGGTTCCCGGCGCCACGTAGGCCCCGGCCTCGACCGCCTTGTTGCCGACCACACCATCGAACGGCGCGCGGATCACCGTGAAGGCGAGGTCGCGCCGGGCGCGATCGACGGCGGTGCGCAGCTCGGCCGAGAGGCGCTCGGCCTCGCGCTTCTGGGCCTGGAGCACGTCGACATTGGCGCGGGCCGCCAGGAGGCCGGCCTCCATGCCCTTCACCGAGGCCTCGGTGCGGTCCCGGTCGGCGCGGGCCTGATCGATCCGCGACTTGGCGACGTAATCGGCCTGCATCTGGGTTGCCCGGGCGAAATCCGCCTGGGCGCGCACGGCGTCGGCGCGGGTCGCGTCGATCTGCGCGGCGGCCTGGGTGACCTGCGCCTGCGCGGCCTCGACCTGCCGGCCGATCCGCACGATCGTGCTTTCCTGCGTAGCGAGCTTGTCCTGCGCGGCCTGCAGCGCGAGGCGGTAATCGCCGTCGTCGAGCTTGGCGATCACGTCCCCCTTCTTCACCGAGACGCCGTTCACCACGGGTACGGATTCGAGATAGCCCGAGACCTTGGCGGCCAGGACCGAGATGTCGGCCTGCACGTAGGCATCGTCGGTCGAGACGAAGAACCGCCCGACGCTCCACCATTGCCAGGCCTCGTAGGTGCCGCCGCCGAGGGCCGCCGCCAGCACGCCGAGCAGCAGCGCCCGCCGGAGCGGACGCTTGCGGACGGGGGGCGTGTCCGGCGCGGTCGGCGCCGAAGCCTGCGGCGCCTCGGCGTTGCGCGGGGAGGCGGGGCGGGGCGTCGGACCCTCGGCGCGCTCGTCCTCCACGAACGTAATGTCGGCAACCGGCCGGTCGCCATCTTCGCGAAGGGACATCGTCGAGCCTCTGGTCTCATGACCGAACCGTTCGGTCAGCCGACAGGACGCGCCTTGACGCACGTCGAATCTGCCTTCAGGGTAGATTGACCGAACGGTTCGGTCAAGCGAAGCAGCGTCTCCGGCGCGGAGCAGGGTGATGGTTCAGGGCGTGGTGCTGGAGCGGGGCTCGTCCTCGACCGAGAGCGACAAGCGGCGGCAGATCCTCGAAGGCGCGCGCCGTGTCTTCCTCGCCTCCGGGTTCGACGGGGCCAGCATGGGCGAGATCGCCCGGGCCGCGGGTGTCTCCAAGGGCACGCTCTACGTTTATTTCGACAGCAAGGAGGCCCTGTTCGAGGCCCTGATCATCCTGGAGAAGTCCAGCCTGGCCGAGACCCTGTTCACCTTCGACCCGGCGGATTCGGACGTCCCGGCCGTGCTGACGCGGTTAGGGATGAGCTTCCTGGCCGAGATGTCCAAGCCGGAGCACATCTCCGTGCATCGCATGGTCATCGGGGTCTGCGAGAAGTTCCCGCATTTCGGCCAGGTCTATTACGAGGCCGGGCCGGCCTGCGGTGTCGCCCGGTTGGCGGCCTATCTCGACGTCCAGGTGGCGAGCGGCCGGCTGCGCATCACCGATACGACCCTCGCGGCCCAGCACTTCCTGCATCTGTGCCTGGCGGGCCTCCTGACCCGACTCCTGTTCGCGGCCGGCGGCATGGCGGACGAAGCCCGGAAGCGGTTTCAGGTCGCGGAGGCGGTGCGGGTGTTTCTGGCCGGGTACGGGGCGGATGCCTCGACCTAACTTTCCTCCGCTCAAGCGAATGGGCGGAAGACATTTCGATCGAGAGGGCGAAACCGGATTCGTCGGCCCCATTCCCATGTCTTGCCTAGGGGCGTTCGCCTACACCAAGTTGCTGTCGAAAGAACGTGAGCACCCGTTGATTAAAATCTCTGTGGAAGGCTACGCGATCGAAACTCGCATCGTCGACACAAATATTCGGCTGAGATTTTTTCAACTCGTCTGGACAAGGCCTTATAAACGCGAAATGTGCTGCTCGTGGCACAATATGAAATTCTGATTTTCCGGGCAAATTCCGAGCGATCGTGGCGACATCCTCAGGAAACACGCCGTCGCCCCCAAACTGGGACCCCCAGAGCTGAACGGGAACCGAGATAAATCTTAGGCTATCGCTCGTCGGGAACATTTTGCTGAGAGGATCAGCTATAACGATAGCCTTGACCCGAGTGTCATGAACCAAGCTGTGAATTGACCAGACGTCCAGGCTTCCATGCGTGCACCTCTCCGCATTGGAACCAGTGCAAGGCGAGAACCAAGCGCGAAAATTCGGCTGGCCACCGCCGAGCACGAGGCCAGTATAGCCCCCCCGCGAGAACCCGAAAAAGCCGATCCGATTCGGGTCAATCCTCGCTGGGCCTGATGCCGGGCCTAGCAAGAAATCGATAAGGCGCCTGACATCCGAGGGACGGCTGATTAAGGCCCAATAATCGCGAAACCTTGCCTCGTTTGTGTAAGCATCGTCAGGGTGATTAATCGCTACGACGATAAAGCCCGCATCCGCAAGAGTTTCTGCGGTGTCGCGGTGGCCGAGGTAAGATCCACCAAACCCGTGCGAAACGACAATAAGCGGCAAATTTTGGCCCGCGATTGGGCAATCACGGACACCTGGAATCACGGAACTCCCAAGTTTGATATCTTTGGCAGCGCTAGCACAAGGCGACCACATGGCCGCTTCCAAAGCTGGACCACCTGGGTCGGATGGAACCGAGAATGTTTGAAAGCCGGCCGCCTCAACAGCCGTCGCCGCAAAACTAAATATTGCGATGATTAATAATAAACACAAGCGCATCTCGGCCTCATATTTAATAATTTATCGTTGCAATATGGTACCTTGCTGACATCTTTGTTGATTATTGGAAAAATACCGAAGAGTAGAGGATCGAGATTATGTTATCACATGCAGCGTGCAGAGCCTACATTTGAAAGGTTTTCACGCTTGCGGCACGCGGCCGTCCTAACGCCCTTGCGTGGTTTCTCGGAGCCGAATGGAACGCGTCCTGTGTTGCGGCTCCGGAAGGCAGAGGATGTTGCCCAGCGGATTTGGAAGAAGCCCTTTCTCGCCTGCTACGATGGAGGGCCGCCCACGATGCCACCAAGCTCACAGCCTGGAAGCGCTCGTCATGCTGCGTTGCCATCGAAGGCGGCACGCACGAGAGGAAGCTGCCTTATCCCGCCGCGCGCAGCTCCGGCAGAGCCTCGGCGCTCCAGACGCGGACATGGGCGTCGATGGCCAGCGCCTCGTCCACGTCGGCGGGCGCGGTCCGGTACTGCCCGGCGAAATGCCCGCAGGCGCGCTCGACCAGGTCGCTGATCCCGTAGAAGCCGATCCGGCCGGCGATGAAGGCGGCCACCGCGATCTCGTTCGCCGCATTCATGACGGTGGGCGCCGCCCCGCCGGCGGCGAGCGCCGCCCGGGCGATGCGCAGGCACGGGAAGCGCTCCTCGTCGGCCGCCTCGAAGGTCAGCGCGCCGAGCTGCACAAGGTCCAGGGGCCGGCCCCGGGCGATGGTCAGGCGGTCGCCGAGGCCGAGGCAGTGCGAGATCGGCACGCGCATGTCGGGGAGCGCCAGCTCGGCGGTGACGGCGCCGTCCAGCCAGTAGACCAGGCCGTGGATCACCGATTGCGGGTGGACGACGACGTCCAGGCGCTCGGGCTCGATGCCGAACAGGTGGTGCGCCTCGATCAGCTCCAGGCCCTTGTTCATCAGGCTGGCCGAATCGATGTTGATCTTCATGCCCATCGACCAGGTCGGATGGGCCGCGGCCTCGGTCGCGGAGGCGGCGGCGATCCGCTCCCGGGTCCAGGTCCGGAACGGGCCGCCCGAGGCGGTGATCATCATGGTGCGGACATCCGCCAGCGGCCGGCCGGCGAGCGCCTGGCTGAGCGCGTCGTGCTCGGAATCCATCGGCAGGATCGTGGCGCCGTAGCGCGCCGCGTCGCGCATGAAGGCGTCGCCGGCGCAGACCAGGCTCTCCTTGTTGGCGAGCGCGACCTTGCGGCCGAGCCGTAGCGCGGCGTGGGTGGATTTCAGCCCGGCCGCGCCGCTCACCGCGGCGACGACGATATCGGCGTCGCGGGCGGCGGCCTCCATGACGGCACCCTCCCCGGCCCCGTTGGGGATGCCGCTGCCCGACAGAGCCTCGGCGAGGGCCGGGCCGGCACTCGCGTCGGCGAGCGCCGCGAACGAAGCGCCGAGCTCACGCGCGACCTTGGCGAGCGCGACCGCGTCGCGGCCGCCGACCACGGCGCCGGTGCGGAACCGGTCCGGATGCTGGGCCAGCAGGTCGGCGGTGGAGCGCCCGATCGAGCCGGTGGCGCCGAAGACGGCGACGGTCTGGGTCACGGGTGAAACTCCCTCATCGTCACGGGATCAGACCGCTTCCACGCAGGGCGAGATAGAGCCCGGCCAACACGGCCACCGCAAAAAATCCGTCGAGCCGGTCCATGACGCCGCCATGGCCCGGGATGATCTTGCCCGAATCCTTCACCCCGTAGCGGCGCTTGAGGCCGGATTCGAGCAGGTCGCCGGCCTGGCTCAGCACGGAGGCCAGGGCGCTCACCCCGGCGACCACCGGCAGCGAGGCGGCGCTCGGCAGGTCCAGCCCGGCGAGGTCGGCGGCCACCGCCACGAGCGAGCCGGCCGCGACCGCACCGACAAGGCCGCCGATCGCCCCCGACCAGGTCTTGTTGGGCGAGACCCGGGGCATCAGCTTCGGTCCGCCGATCTTGCGGCCAGCGAAATAGGCCGCGATGTCGGTGGACCAGACCACGGCGAACATCCAGGCCGGGCCGACGAGGCCGATTCCGGGATCGTCGCGCAGGGCCACCGGCACCGACGCGATGGCCGCGGCTCCGAGCACGCCGGCGAGCGCCCGTACCCGGCCGAAGCCGGTGCGCGCCACCGTGGCGCAGGCCGCGGCCCCGAGGAGCAGGACGGCGAGGCAGGCGAGCGCTGGGGCGCCGCCGCGCTGGCAGAGCAGCAGGGCGCCGAGCGTCGCCGCGCCCAGCGCGATCAGCACCTCGCGCGGCTCGGTCCGGCTCATCACCATCCATTCGGCGAAGCCGATGATGCCGGCGGCGAGCCAGATCCCCGCGAAGGGCCAGCCACCATAGACCAGGGCCGCGAGGATCGCCGGGGCGAGCACCACGCCCGAGGCGACGCGCAGCCAGAGCTCGCGCCGCCCGGAGGGGCGTGCGGCCTGTGGGGCGGTGGGGGTCACGCGCGTCTCGGCCTTCGCCTCAGACGTGCATGATCTCCTTCTCCTTGGCGGCCAGCACGCCGTCGATCTCGGCGATGAACTGGTCGGTCGCCTTCTGCACGTCGGCGGCCTGGCGCTTCTCGTCGTCCTCCGAGATGGCGCTGTCCTTCAGGAGCTTCTTCAGGTGGTCGAGCCCGTCCCGGCGGACGTGGCGCACGGCGACGCGCGCCTCCTCGGTGTATTTGTGGGCGACCTTGACCATCTCCTTGCGGCGCTGCTCGTTCATCTCGGGGATGCGCAGCCGGATGGTCTGACCCTCGGTCTGCGGGTTGAGGCCGAGATCGGATTCGCGGATCGCCTTCTCGACGGCGGTGACCATGCTGCGGTCCCAGACCGAGATCGACAGAAGCCGGGGCTCGGGCACGCTCACGGTGGCAACCTGCGCCATCGGCATCGACGAGCCGTAGGCGTCGACCTGGATCGGGTCGAGCAGCGAGGGCGTGGCGCGCCCGGTCCGCAGGGATCCGAGATCCTTTGAGAGCGACGCGACCGCGCCCTGCATGCGGCGCTTGATGTCGTTGAGGTCGAATTCCGGTGTGGCCATGGTGGTCGTCCCGACACGTCTGACGTTGTCTTCTCGCCCGGTACGGGCAGTCGCGGCCTCAATGGCGGAATTTTCCCGGTGCCGCAAACCTCCGGCGCATCCTCCGGAAAGCGGGTCACCGGCTTTCCGAAGGCCGCGATGCGAATCGCGAGGCGCGCGGGTGCCGGATCAGGGCGCCACGAGGGTCGAGGGCGCCTCGCCCGACAGGATCCCGGCGATCGAGCTCGGCGGATGCAGGGAGCCCACGACGATCGACAGCCGGCTCTCGCGGGCGAGCGCGAAGGCCGCGGTGTCCATCACCTTGAGGTCGCGGGCGATCGCCTCGTCATGGGTCAGCCGGTCGTAGCGGGTGGCGGTCGGATCCTTCTTGGGATCGGCCGAGTAGACGCCGTCCACCTGCGTGGCCTTGAGCACGGCGTCGCAGCGCAGCTCGGCGGCGCGCAGGACCGCGGCGGTGTCGGTCGTGAAGAACGGGTTGCCGGTGCCGCCGGCGAGCACCACCACCTGACCCTTGTCGAGATGGTGCAGGGCCGGCTGGCGGGCATAGGTCTCGCAGATCGTCGGCATCGACACCGCCGACATGGTCCGGGCCGGCACGCCCGCGGCGTTGAGCGCGGTCTCGATCGCCAGCGAGTTCATCACCGTGGCCATCATGCCCAGGGAATCACCGGTGGCCCGGTCGATCCAGCCGGCCGCCGAGATGCGGGCACCGCGGATCATGTTGCCGCCCCCGACCACGATGGCGATCTCGGCACCGGCCTCGATGGTCCGGGCGATGTCCTCGGCCAGGGCCGCCAGCGTGGGCGGATGGAGCCAGTAGCCGTCCGGAGCGGCCAGGGCCTCGCCCGACAGCTTGAGGAGGATACGGCGAAACGGCGTCGCTTCCGGCATCTCGATCTCCGGCTCCCCACCGCATCGCGCGAACCCGCGAGGCTTCTACGTCAGCCGCGGGAGCGGCGTCGAGGGGCGCGGAGCGATCGAGGCGGGGATCACGGGGACGATCTGCCACCGACACGCGATCGACGTGCAGCTTTGGCAGAGGAGCGAGGCCCGCCATCGGGATGGACGCCCGGGATTCCATGCGCATCGCACTCGTCATCAACGGCGCCTCCGGGGCGGTGGCGTCGGGCACGACGCCGGAGGCGATCCGGGAGAAGCTGGTCGCGGCCGGGATCGAACCGCTCGGCGAGGCCGACCGGGGGGCGCCCCTGCCGGTGCGGATCGCCGCCGCGGCCTCGGAGCCCGATATCGACGCCCTGGTGGTGGCCGGCGGCGACGGCACCATCGCGTGCGCGGCCGCGGCCCTCGTCGGCAAGACCACGCCGCTGGGGATCCTGCCGCTCGGCACCCTGAACCTTCTGGCCCGGGATCTCGGGGTGCCGCTCGATATCGACGGCGCGGTGGCCGCGCTGGTTGCGGGCGGCCGACGCCGGATCGATGTCGGTGAGGTCAATGGCCGCACGTTCCTGATCAACTCGGTGCTCGGCCTGCCCGCCCGGGTGACACGGCACCGAGAGGCACATCGCCGGCATCTCGGCCTGCGCAGCCTGCTGCGCTGGGTCGTGGGGGTCTTGCGCCATCTCGGCCGGTATCCGCGCCTCACCGTGACCGGCACGATCGACGGCGCGGTCCGGACTTGGCGGTTCCGGCTGCTGGCGGTGGTGATCGGCGATTACGTCGAGCGCCCGGGCCATATGCTGGTGCGGGCTCCCGTCGATGCCGGGCGGCTCACGCTCTACGTCCTGGCGCATCTCTCGCTGGCCCGGACCCTGCGCCTCGCCCTCGGCTTCGCCCTGGGCGATTGGCGGCGGCTGCCGGACGTGGAGCGGGTGCCGGCGACGAGCCTGACCATCGCGTCGGAGGCCCGGGCGCTCCGGGTCATGAACGACGGCGAGGTGACCCTGATCCCCGCACCCCTGCGCTACCGGATCCACCGGCAGGCGCTGACCGTGATCGTGCCGAAGACGGGCGGCCATCCGTGAGACGGATCAGCCATATCTCCGACCTGCATTTCGGCCGCACCGACCCGGCGGTGGTGGAAGCGCTGGTTCACGAGCTGAACGCCGACGCCCCGGACCTGATCGTCGCCTCGGGGGATTTCACCATGGCGGCGCGCCCGTCGGAATTCGCCGAGGCCCGCGCCTTCCTCGACCGGCTGAAGCCGCCCTGGATCGGGGTGCCGGGCAACCACGACATCTCGCCGTTCCGCCTGATCCAGCGCTTCCTGTGGCCGTTCACGCGCTACCGGCGCGCCATCGCGGCCGAGACCGAGCCGTGCTTCGAGGATGCGGAGATCGGGATCGTCTGCCTGAACACGGTGCGGCGCTGGGCGCCGGAGCCGGACTGGTCGCACGGCGTGATCCGCCGCAGCCAGATCGTCCGGGCCGAGGCGCGGCTCACGGCGATGCCGGATCACCTGTTCAAGATCGTCGTGGGTCACCACCCGTTCCTGCCGCCCCCCTGGGACGCGGAAGCCCGGATGGTCGGGCGGGCCGATCGGGCCCTGGCCGCGTTCCGCCGCTGCGGGGTCGGCCTGACCCTAGCGGGCCATCTGCACCGGCACTACGCCCGCTACGCGGACCCCGAGACCCCCGAGGATGCCTTGGTGGATCAGAGCGCCGTCCGCTCGCGCCCGGGGCGGTTGCTCGCCGTCCAGGCCGGCTCGGCGACCTCGACGCGGCTGCGGGGCAACGAGCCGAACGCTTACAACCGGATCACCATCGCGGGCGGTCTAGCGACCGTCACCGTGCGGCTGTGGGACGGGCGCGCCTGGGTCGATGCGGCGCCGGCATGACCGACATGGTCGCGCCGGCGCCGATCTTGTCAGCTCCCGGTGAAGACGCCGACGGAGCCGAGAAGCGTCATGACGAGACCGGACGCGAACACGCCGATCATCAGGTAGGAGAAGGTTTTCAAAGCCATGCCTGTGATCTAGCGCGGCCGTGCCGCGGCCGGTGTGCGCTGCAACACGGGGCGGGCGGGATTAGGTTTCCGCGATACGGGACTTAGAGGGGCCCAGGCCGGAATGATATTGTCCGGCAATGACTTGCGTCGTCTAAACAAATAAAGTCGCGGCGCAAACGGCTGGTCCGGCGGTGCTGCTGATTTTGCGACGAGAAGCCCCCGCCCGCATCGGCTACGATGTTCACGCTTCAGCTTATGCAGGCCATGACGCGCCCCCTCTCACGTGCGGGAGAGGGGAGCCGCGCTGCATCCTGGGCGGTGTGATCGACACAGACCGTCTCGATGAGGCGGAATACTGTCTGACCGAGCTCGATCCAACCGGCCGTTCCGACCCAGCCTTCTGCCTTCTCGCCAACGCCGTTGGCGCGAAACACAAAAAAACCCCGCCCGGCTCACGCCGAACGGGGTTTTCGAAATCGTCAGACCGAAAGGTCCGGACTAATCAGGCGCGACCGGCCTGCTGGGCGACTTCGGTGGCGAAGTCCGGACCCTCTTCCTTCTCGATGCCCTCGCCCAGCGCGTAGCGGACGAACGCGGTCAGGGTGACGGGGCCGCCGACCTTGCCGGCGGCTTCCTTGAGCACCTGGCTGACCGTCTTCGAGCCATCATGCACGAAGGGCTGCTCCAGGAGGGTGACCTCCTTGTAGTAGCTCTTCAGGCCGCTCTCAACGATCTTGGCGAGCACGTGGTCCGGCTTGCCGGCGTTCTTCTCGCGCAGGATGTTCGACTCGCGCTCCAGGGTCGCGGCGTCGACGCCGGAGGCGTCCAGCGCCACCGGGTTGGTGGCGGCGACGTGCATGGCGATCTGGCGGCCGAGATTCGACAGGGCGTCAACGTCGCCTTCGGACTCGAGCGCCACGAGCACGCCGATCTTGCCCAGCCCGTCCGAGACCTGGCTGTGGACGTAGGAGGCGATGACGCCCTTCTTGACCTCGAGCTTGGCGACCCGGCGCAGGTTCATGTTCTCGCCGATGGTGGCGATCAGGCTCTGCAGCTTCTCCGAGACGGTCTCGGTGGCGCCCGGGAACTTGGCGGCCTGGAGGCCCTCCAGGGTGCCGTCGGTGTTAAGGGCGATCTTGGCGGCCTCGCGGGCGAAGGCCTGGAAGGCGTCGTTGCGGGCGACGAAGTCGGTCTCGGAATTCACCTCGACGATCGCGGCATGATGGCCGGCGGATTCGACGGCGACCAGGCCCTCGGCGGCGACGCGGCCGGCCTTCTTGGCAGCCTTGGCGAGGCCCTTCTTGCGCAGCCAGTCGATGGCCGCCTCGATGTCGCCCTGCGTCTCGTTGAGCGCGCCCTTGCAGTCCATCATGCCCGCGCCGGTCTTCTCCCGGAGCTCCTTCACCATCGCGGCGGTGATGTTGGCCATGGCGGTCCCTTTCGTGTGGTCTGGATGAGAGAGGCCCGGCGCGCGGGTAAGCGGCCGGGCCCGGTATGCCTGGGTTCACGACGCCCCGATGACGGGGCGCCGCGACGTACCGAGAATCAGACCGCGGCGGCGGCCTCGACGAAACCGCGGGCCTGCGAGACCCACGAATCGCGGTCGATGCGGCCGTTGAGCTTCAGGTCGGAATCGACCTTGGCGACCTCGTCCGGGGTCATCGCGGCGATCTGCCAGTAATGGTAGATGCCGGCATCGTTGAGCTTCTGGACGATCTGCGGACCGGCGCCGTGCAGCTTGGTCAGGTCGTCCGGCGCGCCGCGCGGGGCGGCGAGCAGCTCGAAATGCTCGGTCGACTCGGCGAGCATCGCCACGTCGGCCGGGTCGAGCGCGTCGGACTCGACCGAGACGGCCGCGTCGTCGTTCGCCGGCAGCTCCTCGGCCTGCGGCTCCTCGGAGGCGCCGAGATCGACGCCCGACGAGCCCTGGGCCCGCGAGATGCCGTCGATGGCGGCCTTGGCGATCAGGTCGCAGTAGAGCGCGATGGCGCGGCCGGCATCGTCGTTGGCCGGGACGATGTGGGTGATGCCGTCCGGGTTGCAGTTGGTGTCGACGATGGCGGCCACCGGGATCCCGAGGCGGTTCGCCTCCTTGATCGCCAGCTGCTCCTTGTTGGTGTCGATCACGAACAGCAGGTCCGGCACGCCGCCCATGTCCTTGATGCCGCCGAGCGCCTTCTCGAGCTTGTCCTTCTCACGGGACAGCATCAGGCGCTCCTTCTTGGTCAGGCCCGGGCCGCCGGTCTCCAGCGTCTCGGTGACCTTGCGCAGGCGCGCGATCGAGCCCGAGATGGTCTTCCAGTTGGTGAGCATGCCGCCCAGCCAGCGGGAATTGACGTAGTACTGGGCCGAGCGCTTGGCGGCGTCGGCGATCGTGTCGGCCGCCTGGCGCTTGGTGCCCACGAACAGCACCCGGCCGCCCTTCGCGACGGTGTCGCTTACCGCCTGCAGCGCGGTGTGCATCGCCGGCACGGTCTGGGCCAGGTCGATGATGTGGATGTTGTTGCGGGTGCCGAAGATGTACGGCTGCATCTTCGGGTTCCAGCGGTGGGCCTGGTGACCGAAATGGGCGCCCGCCTCGAGGAGCTGACGCATAGTGAAATCGACGGCCATGTCTTTGTACTCTCCGGTTGGATCCGCCGCGGAGGGATGCAGCCGCCCGACGCATTCGGACGGCCACCGGAAGACGCCTCATTCAGGCATGAGGCCGGCTCCGCGTGTGGGATGGGCGGGCGCTTAGCAGAGCCCGGGGCGGGACGCAAGGATTCGGGTGAAATCGAAGGGCGGCCGCCTCTCAGGGCTTGTAACTGGAGGTCTCCGACGCCGATAAGTCCCCGCATGGCGGGCGTCGCGTTCGATACGCTGAAATTTGCCCGGACCCTCCGGGACAAGGCCAAGCTCTCGCCCGAGCAGGCCGAGTGCTTGGCCGATGCCATGGCCGAAGCGCTTCAGGGTGATCTCGTCACGAACGCAGATCTGCGCGCCGAATTGGCAGAGACTCGCGCCGAGATCGTGCGCTGGGTCGCCGGATTGATCGGCTTTCAGACGCTGGCGATCATCGGAGCCGTCGTCGCCCTCGCCCGGTCGCTTCATTGAGGCCGTAGTCCAGGTCCAAAGCGATCAGGTGCCCGCGAACACGGCGGCGATATCGGCCGGACCCATAACCCGGTAGCCCCCGGCCGGCAGGTCCGCCGGCAGGTCGAGCCCGCCGACCCGGTCCCGATGCAAAGCCACGACGTGGTTGCCGATGGCGGCGAACATCCGGCGCACCTGGTGGTAGCGGCCTTCCGTCAGCGTCACCGCGCAATGGGTGGGATCCTCGACGTCCAGATGCACCGGCAGCAAGGGCCGGTCCTCACCCTCCAGCATCAGCGTGCCCGACGCGAAGGTCGCTCCCTCGGTGCCGTCGAGCGGCCGGTCCAGGGTGACCCGGTAGCGCTTGGCCACATTCGCCTTGGGCGCGATGATCCGGTGGAGCAGCGCGCCGTCATCGGTGAGCAGCAACAGGCCGGAGGTCTCCTTATCGAGGCGCCCCACGGTGGAGAGCGGCGGGTCGCGCCGGCGCCAGCGTTCGGGCAACAGCCCGTAGACGAGGGGCCCGGCCTCCTTGTGCGAGCAGGTCACGCCGAGCGGCTTGTGCAGCATCAGGCACAGGCCCGGCAGCGGATCGACCGGCGCGCCGTCGACGGTCAGACGCTCCGGAAGATCGGGATCGAGGGCGATCCGGTCGCCGGCATCCGCCAGCTCGGCGCCGTCCAGCAGGATCGCGCCGGCGCGGGCCAGCCCCTGGATCTCGCGGCGCGACCCGTAGCCGAGATTGGCCAGCAGCTTGTCGAGGCGGACGGATTTGGCCGCCTTCATCGGCGCGCCTCGTAGACCCGGTAGCCCCCGGCCTGCACCGTGACCGAGACGTCGCGGAACGCGGCACCCAGGGCGGTCTCGTAGGGCAGGTGCGCATTGGCCACGAGCCACAGCGTGCCGCCCTTGCGCAGAGCCTCCGCGGCCCGGGCGATGAAGGTTCGGCCGAGCGCCTGATCCTCGGTGCCGCCATCGTGGAACGGCGGGTTCATCACGACGAAGTCGAGACTGCCCGGCACCGCGCCGGCCGCCCGGATATCGGCCCAGACGATCGTCGCCCGCGGATCGGCGACGTTGCGATGCGCCATCTCGACGGCCCGGCGATCGATCTCCACCAGCGTCAGCGCGGTGACCGCGGGCGAGCCCAGGATCGCCCGGGCGAGGATCCCGAGGCCGCAGCCGAGATCGGCCCCCTTGCCCTTCAGCGGCGGCAGATTCGCCAGGAGCAACGCCGTACCGGGATCGAGCCGGTCCCAGGAGAAGACGCCAGGCTGCGTGCACAGAGCGAGGTTGTCGACGTGGCGCGGGCCGCCTTCCTCGATGGCTGCGCCGAGTCCGGCCGGCTCCGGCGGCCGGACGAGCCTGCAGATCCGGTGGTGGCGGCGCGGCTCGTCGGCAGCGTGACACGCGAAAGCGGCCAGTTCCTTGGCCAGCCGCGTGCCGCCCCGGTCCTTCGGCGCGAGTGCCAGCATCCGGCCGCCGGGCACGAGCGCCCGCAACGTATGAGCGAGCACGTAGCGCCGCTCGATCGTGCCCGGGGGCGCCAGCACGGTCGCGGCATCAAGGCTGCCCTCGGTCAGGTCCTCGAGCCGGGCTGAGCCGGGGATCAGGGGGGAAAGCTGGACGGCGTCGCCGGGGACCTCTGCGAGGTCGACCGGCGGCAGGCCGTAAACGGCATGGCGCATGAACAATTCAGGATCTGGAGAGCTGGCATCGGAACGCGAATCCACAGCGGAGCGGGAAGCCCGCACCCGACTCGGATCATCCGGAGGGAACGTCGCCTGTTACCCGGAATGGCTCCGAAAGCCCAGCCTCGGGGTCGCCGCACGGACCCGGTCAGAGGGCAGACCGTCCGCCGCGGGCGAGCCCCCGCCCCTGCGCCATCGGGGCGGTTCCCGAATCCCCGAAGCCGGGTCTATCTTGCGGTCATGACCGCTCCGAACGACCCGCGCCCGACCCTCCAGAATCCGGACGACGATCCCTACCTGTGGTTGGAAGAGATCGACGGGCCGGAGGCGCTGGCCTGGGTCGAGGCCCGCAACGCCGAGACCCTGGCCCGCTACGGCGATGCCGCCTTCGCCCGGGATCGCGACACCGCGCGGACCATCCTGGATCGGCCGGAGCGTATCCCGTTCGTCTCGCGCCGGGGCGGGCTGCTCTATAATTTCTGGACGGATGCCGAGCACCCGCGCGGCCTGTGGCGGCGCACCGACGCGGCGAGCTTCCGGACCGAGTCGCCGGCTTGGGACATCCTGCTCGACCTCGATGCGCTCGCCGCCGCGGAGGGCGAGGATTGGGTCTGGGCCGGGTCGTCGGTCCTGAAGGAGGGTCACGACCGCGCCCTGCTTTCCCTCAGCCGGGGCGGCGGCGACGCCAAGGTCGTGCGCGAGTTCGACCTGACCGCCCGCCGCTTCGTGGCCGACGGCTTCGTCCTGCCGGAGTCGAAGGGCGGTGCGGCCTGGCTCGACCGCGACACGCTGCTGGTCACGAGCGCCTACGGCGACGGCATGGCCACGCGCGCGGGCTACCCCCGCGCCACCCGGATGCTGTCGCGCGGCTCGGATCCGCTGGCCGCCGCAGTGCTGTTCGAGGTGCCGGAGACCAGCATGGCCGCCTGGGCCTCGGTGGACCGGGAGACGGGCGTCGAGCGACTGGTCTTCATCGAGCAGATCGGCTTCTTCGACACGACGATCCACCTCGGCGACCGGAGCGGCCCGCGCACCCGGCTCGACCTGCCCTCGGACGCGGACGTCCAGATCGACCGGGATTACCTCGCGGTGCGGCCGCGCCAGCCCTGGCTGGTAGGCGGCGTGGAGCACGCGACCGACACGGTGCTGGCGATGCCGCTCTCGGCCTTCCTGGCGGGGCGCCGCGACTTCACGGTCCTGTGGCGGCCGGACCAGCGACAGGCGCTCCAGGACGTGTTCTGGTCGGCGGGGCGTCTGTTCGTCCATGCGCTCGACGACCTGCGCCCGACCTACACGGTCTGCACGCCCGAAGGGGGTGCCTGGACGACACGGCCGCTCGACGGGCTGCCGGCCCTCGGCAGCGTCCATGTCTGGCCCCTCGACGGCGACCCCGAGGAGGCGGACGGCACGCTGCTGGCGACCGTGCACGACCCTGTGACGCCCGCGACGCTGCTCAGCATCCCGCCCAGCCTCGAAGCACCCACGGTGCTGCGCCGGACCCCGCCGGCTTTCGACGCGCAGGGCCTGCGGGTCACCCGGCACGAGGCAATCTCGGCGGACGGCACGCGGGTACCCTACGTCCAGACCGGACCGGAGGCCCTGACCGGCGAGGCTCCGGTGCATATGACCGCCTATGGCGGGTTCCGGCTCCCGCTGCTGCCGAGCTATTCCCCGGTCCTGGGCAAGCTCTGGCTGGAGCGGGGCGGCACGAGCGTCGTCGCCAATATCCGCGGGGGCGGCGAGTTCGGCACGCGCTGGCACGATGCCGGCCGTCGCGAGGGCAAGGCACGGGCCCATGACGATTTCGCCGCGGTCGCGGCCGACCTCGTGGCGCGCGGCGTGACCCGGCCGGGCCGGATCGCCGCGGAGGGCGGCTCGAATGGCGGCCTGCTGATCGCGAACATGCTGACCCGGTATCCGGAGCGGTTCGGCGCGCTGTTCTGCACGATCCCGCTGATCGACATGCGCCGCTACACCAAGCTCCTGGCCGGGGCGAGCTGGATCGCGGAATACGGCGACCCGGACGATCCGCAGGATTGGGCCTTCCTCGGCGCGATCTCGGCCTACCACAAAGCCGAGGCGGGCCGGCCCTACCCGCCGATCCTGCTGGCCACCAGCCGCCGCGACGACCGCGTCCATCCCGGCCATGCCCGCAAGATGGCCCGGAAGCTGAACGCCCTGGGTTACGATGCGTCCTTCTACGAGCCCGCCTCAGGCGGTCACGGCTACGGCAAGGACAATGCCGAGACGGCGTCCTTCCTAGCGCTCGGCCTGACCTTCCTGCGTCGCTCGATCGGCTGGGATGCCCCGGAGGCCTAAGATCCGGGTTTCAAAAGGTCTTCGACCTTTTGCGGGTGCAGGGCAGAGCCCTGCAAGTCTCGGGGGCTCCGCCGAAGGGCGAGCCCCCGGAAACCCGGTTCAGCCGCGGGGGAATTCCAGGCCCATCTCGCGGTAGCGGGCGGGGTCGTCGGCCCAGTTCTCACGCACCTTCACGTGCAGGAACAGGTGGACCTTGGCGTCCGCCGCCTCGGCGATCCCGATGCGGGCCGCCTGACCGATCGCCTTGATGGTCTGGCCGCCCTTGCCGAGCACGATCGAGCGCTGGCTCTCGCGCTCGACGAAGATCGTCTGCTCGATCCGAACCGAGCCGTCCGGCCGGATCTGCCACTGGTCGGTCTCGACCGTGGAGCGGTAGGGCAGCTCCTCGTGCAGCCGGTCGTAGATTTTTTCCCGGGTAATCTCCGCGGCGAGCATGCGCAGCGGCGCGTCCGAGACCTGATCCTCCGGGTAGAGCCACGGGCCCGGCGGCATCCGGGCGGCGAGCGCTCGGCGCAGGTCGCCGACGCCGTCGCCCTTGAGCGCCGAGATCATGAAGGTCTCGGCAAACGGCGAGGCCGCGTTGAGCTTGGCGGCCAGATCGAGCAGCCGCTCGCGCGGGATCAGGTCGATCTTGTTGAGGATCAGCATCTTCTCGCGCTTCACCTCGCCGAGGCGGCTCAGGATGGCCTCGACCTCCTCGTCCAGGCCCTTGCGGGCATCGACCAGCAGGCAGACCGCATCCGCGTCGGCGGCGCCGCTCCAGGCGGAATGCACCATCGCCCGATCGAGGCGGCGCTTGGGCGCGAAGATGCCCGGGGTGTCGACCAGGATCACCTGGGCCGAGCCCTCGATCAGGATGCCGCGCACGAGCGCCCGGGTCGTCTGCACCTTGCGCGAGACGATCGAGACCTTCGTGCCGACCAGGTTGTTGAGGAGGGTCGACTTGCCGGCATTCGGCACGCCGATCAGCGCGACGAAGCCCGCCCGTGAATCCGCTGGCGTGCCCGGAAGCGTCGATGGCGCCTTGGGGGCCGGCCCCTCGGCATGCCCCTCGTCCTGTCCGTCGTCTTGTTCGTGGTCGGTCATGCTGTCTCCGTCGGCCCCGTCTCCGGGACGGTGCCGATTCCCTCGCGCTCCATCAGCGCGCGGGCGGCCTCCTGCTCGGCGACACGCTTCGAGGTGCCCTCGCCGTGACCCGGCTCGAGCCCCTCGACCTGTACGGCAATGCGGAAACGGGGCGCATGATCCGGGCCGGTGCGCTCGACCACCGCGTAGACGGGGATCGGCAGGCTCCGGCCCATGGCCCATTCCTGCAGGGCGGATTTGGCGTCGCGGCCGCGATGGGCCGCCATCGGCTCGGCCGGATGGAAATGCGCCTCGACGATCACCCGGGCGGCCTCGAAGCCGGCATCGAGGTAGATCGCACCGAGGATCGCCTCGCAGACGTCGGCCAGGATCGTCTGGTTGCGCCGGCCGCCGCCCATCACCTCGCCCTGGCCGAGGATCAGGTGCGGCCCGACCTCCCAGGAGGCCGCCACCGCCGCGCAGGTCTCCCGGCGCACGAGGCCGGCCAGGCGGCGTGACAGGTCGCCTTCGTCCGCGTCCGGAAAGGCGGCGTAGAGGCGGTCGGCCACGGCGAGCCCGAGCACCCGGTCGCCCAGGAACTCCAGGCGCTGGTAGCTGCCGCCGCGCCCGGTGGCCTTGCTGGTATGGGTGAGCGCCCGGGTCAGCAGGTTCTGATCGGCGAAGCTATGGCCGATCCGCTCCTCCAGGACGCCGAGCGGCGGCCTGGGCTTATGGGAACGCCGTGCCCGGGAAGACGGTCGGGCCTGTCCAGCCTCGTCCAAGTTCGGGCCGTTCAATGGATGGTCGAGAACAGGCGCGACCAGCGCACATGGGCCGGCCAGTTCCAGAGCTGCCAGGCCGGGGTGCCCTCGTCGATCGAGAAGAAGATCATCTCGGCGCGCCCGACCAGATTGGCGAAGGGCACGTAGCCGACGCTCGCGAGATCGCGCGAGTCGGTGGAGTTGTCGCGGTTGTCGCCCATCATGAAGAAGTGGCCGCTGGGCACGGTGTAGAGCTCGGTCTTGTCCCAGAAGCCGTTGTCGCCGTCGCGCTCGATCACCCGGTGGACGACGCCGTTGGGCAGCGTCTCGAGATACTGGGGCACCTTGGTCGCCTGCCCGTAGGGATCGGTGGTCTCGTAATCGGCGATCCGCTCGCGCTTGACCGGCTTGCCGTTGATGTTGAGCACGCCGTCGATCATCTGGATCTTGTCGCCCGGCAGGCCGATCACGCGCTTGATGTAATCCGTGGCGTTGTCCTTGGGCAGCTTGAACACCGCGATGTCGCCGCGCTTCGGCTCGGCCGCCCAGACGCGCCCATCCGCCTGGATCGGAATGTATTCCGAGAGCGGCAGGGAGTATTTCGAGTAGCCGTAGGAATACTTCGAGACGAACAGGTAATCGCCGATCAGCAGCGTCGGCACCAGCGACCCCGACGGGATGTTGAACGGCTGGAACAGCAGCGTGCGCACCACCAGGGCGATCAGCAGCGCCTGGACGCCGACCTTCAGCGTCTCGCGGATGCTGGCCCAGGTGCCGGTCTCGACCGGTTTCGTCAGCGGCTTGCCGTCGTGATCCACGCGTGCGCGTTCCATCTTCAGACTCAGATTCCGTCGCCGGAGCACGCCCCAGCTTTTCCGTTCTCGTACGATGGGGCCGGAACCGGCTTCCGCCCGTCCGCATCATACGCCAGCCGCCCGCGAGGCCCGGCCCCGCCGCCTGCGGCTGATCTGCGGTTGTCCCGAGGAATGCGCCGCAATCGTGTCCGCTGGTGCGGCGGTCTAGACCAAGCGCGAGCCCCCGGCAACGCGCGAGGGTAGCGGGCTAATCCGCCATCCCGGGTCTCACGCCGGCAGCGCTTCGATGATCACGAAGGCTTGAGCCATGGGCGGATCGTCCGTGAGGCTCACATGCAGCCGGCCCTCATGCCCCGCGGGCAGCATCTCGGCGAGTCGCGCGGCGGCACCGCCGGAGAGCCGCAGGGTCGGCTGGCCGGAGGGCAGGTTCACCACCTCCATGTCGCGCCAGAACACGCCGTTGCTGAGGCCGGTGCCCAGCGCCTTGGCGCAGGCCTCCTTGGCGGCAAAGCGCCTGGCGTAGCCCGGCGCGCGGGCGGCGCGGCGGTCGCAGCGCGCCCGCTCGCCATCGGTGAACACCCGGTGCGTGAAGCGGTCGCCATGGCGCGCGAGCGTCCGGGCGATCCGGTCGATGTCGCAGAGATCGGAACCGATGCCGATGATCATGGGCGCCGCGCGCGATCCATGGCGGCCCGCATGTCGCGCACCGCCTGGGTGAGCCCGACGAAGATCGCGTCGGCGATCAGGGCGTGGCCGATATTCAGCTCCCGGATCTGCGGCAGCGCCGCCACCGGCCCGACGCTCCGGACCGTGAGCCCGTGCCCGGCATGGATCTCCAGGCCGAGCCCGGCGCCGTGCTCGGCCGCCCGCGTGATACGCGCTAGTTCATGGGCAACCCGCGCCTCATCGCCCGCCACGGCGGCCTCGCAATAGCTGCCGGTGTGCAGCTCGACCACCGGCGCGCCGAGCGCACGGGCGGCGTCCATCACCGCAGGCTCGGGCTCGACGAACAGAGAGACGCGGATCCCGGCCTCCGCCAGGGCGCGGATCCGGGGGGCGAGGTGATCGCGCCCGCCGACGATGTCGAGGCCGCCCTCGGTGGTGCGCTCCGCGCGCTTCTCCGGCACCAGGCAGGCGGCATGGGGGCGTGTCGCCAGGGCGATCGTCACCATCTCGTCCGTGGCCGCCATCTCGAAGTTGAGCGGCACGGTGAGATCGCGCTTCAGCGCGGCGATGTCGGCGTCCCGGATGTGACGTCGGTCCTCGCGCAGATGCGCGGTGATGCCGTCCGCCCCGGCCTCGACCGCCAGGAGGGCGGCCCGCACCGGGTCGGGATAGGACTCGCCGCGGGCGTTGCGCACCGTGGCGACGTGGTCGATGTTGACGCCGAGGCGCAGCTTTTCGGAGGTCATGGGCCGATTCGTCCCGGGGCCGCCACGGTCCGCCGGGCGCCCTCGAACCGCCGATATGTTGGCGATCCGCCCGATGGGCAAGCCGCGCCGGCGCTCAGGCGGACGAGCCGCGTCGAGACCGGTCGGTCTTGCCAGCCTGCGAAAAACCGATTATGCGCCGCCCCTCGCGTTCGCTCCGGCCGGGGGCTGAACGGACGGTGCCGCTTGCGGCATAGGATCCTGAACGATCCGTCGTCCGGTGTCTCCGCCTTCGATCAACCGCTCGGGCCTGCAAAAACGGCTCGAAGGGCTTGGCGCCGAGCGTCTCGCGAATGAACCGGCCCGAACCAGCCGCCTCCGGGCGGCCGGGCTCCTTTTGACACTGAAAGGCCCGATATGCCTCTCTACGAGCACGTGCTCTTGGCCCGGCAGGACGTGACGTCCCAGCAGGTCGAGACGATGATCGACACCTACAAGGGTGTGATCGAGCAGAACGGCGGCCGCCTCGAGAAGATCGAGATGTGGGGCGTGAAGTCCCTGGCCTACCGCATCAAGAAGAACCGCAAGGCGCATTTCGCGCTCCTCAACATCGACGCCCCCCCGGCCGCCATCGCCGAGATGGAGCGTCAGATGCAGATCTCCGAGGACGTGCTGCGCTTCATGACCGTCCGGGTCGAGGATCTCGATTCCGAGCCGTCGGCGATGATGCAGAAGCGCGACCGCGACGACCGCAAGGATCGCGAGCGCGGCCGGCGTCGTGACGACGACGGCTTCGGTGGTGGCGGCGGGTTCGGCGGCGGCGAGCGCCCCGAGCGCGGCGATCGTCCCGAGCGCAGCTTCGGCGGGGAGGGCTAAACCATGGCTTTCGGTGCTGGTGCAGGCGGCGGACGCCGTCCCTTCTTCCGTCGTCGCAAGACTTGCCCGTTCTCCGGCGCGAACGCGCCGAAGATCGACTACAAGGACGTCAAGCTCCTGTCCCGCTACGTGTCCGAGCGCGGCAAGATCGTCCCGTCCCGCATCACCGCGGTCTCGGCCAAGAAGCAGCGCGAGCTCGCCCAGGCGATCAAGCGCGCCCGCTTCCTCGGCCTGCTGCCCTACGTGATCAAGTAGGCTGATTCGACTGGCCGGCCCGGCATCGACCCGGGCCGGCTTCCTCAGAGAGCGATGCGACATCGCTCGATCGTTGGGGCGCAGCGACGCCTCTAACCCTGCCGTGCCGGCAGCGGGACAGCGGAACCCATGGCACAGCATATCGGCATCGGTATCGGCGCGGGCCTCGTCTCCGCACTCCTGTTCGGGGTGCTGCTGAAGGCGACCCCGCTGGCGATCCTGCTCTACCTCGTCGCGCCTCTGCCGATCCTCATCGTCGGCCTGGGCTGGAGCCACAAGGCCGCCCTGACGGCGGCGGCCGCCGGCAGCCTCGCCCTGGCGCTCGTGATCGCGCCCTTCATGGGCCTCGCCTACGCCGCCTACATCGCCCTGCCCGCCTGGTGGCTCGCCTACCTGACGCTGCTCGGCCGCGAGACGCCGTCCGGCCTCGAATGGTACCCGACCGGCCGCCTCCTCGGCTGGACCGCCGCCACGGCCGCCCTCGCCTTCATCGCCATCGCGGTCCTGTCCTCGCCGAACCACGCGGCCTTCGACACGCAGCTGCGCGGGCTCGCCCGCACGCTGGTGCAGGTGCGCGACCCCGCCGCCCGGCCGGCGACCGAACCCCGCCGCACCGACGCGCCGCAAGCCGAAGCCGGCTCTCCCGCCCCCGACGCGGGGACCGAGCCGGACGCGACGCCCAAGCCCGGCCAGGACGAGGCCGAGGTGACGCGGGGCGAAGTCGCCGACGCCCTCGCGCGCGTCGTACCGGCCTTCGCGGCCAACGGGCTCACCCTGCTCCTGACCTTCTATCTCTGGGCCTCGGCCCGGATCGTGAAGATCTCCGGGCGCCTGCCCCGGCCCTGGCCGGACCTGCCGTCGACCGCCATGCCGCGCACGACCCTGGTGACCCTCGCAGCCGCCGTGCTGATGTGCTTCGCCCCCGGCTTCATCGGCGTGTTCGGCGTTGCGCTGGTCGGCGCCTTCAGCGCGGCCTTCGCGCTCCAGGGGCTCGCCGCCTTCCACGACCGCTCGCGCGGCCGGCCGGGCCGCGGGCTGATGCTGTTCGGCATGTACCTGATCCTGTTCGTGACCCAGGGCGTCGCCCTGGTGGCACTCACCCTGTTCGGCCTGGCCGACACCGCCCTCGATCGCCGCCGTCCGAAGGACAACCCGGCGCCGTGAGTCCCCGGCCCGTGCGGCCGACCAACTGAAGGAGAATGACGATGGAAGTGATCCTGCTCGAGCGCGTGGCCAAGCTCGGCCAGATGGGCGAGACCGTGAACGTCCGCCCGGGCTTCGCCCGCAACTTCCTGCTCGCCCGCGGCAAGGCGCTGCGCGCGACGGAATCCAACAAGAAGCACTTCGAGTCGCAGCGCGCCCAGCTCGAGGCCCGCAACCTCGACCGGAAGAAGGACGCCGAGGCCGTCGCCGAGAAGCTGAACGGCCAGAGCTTCATCCTGATCCGCCAGTCGGGCGAGACCGGCGTGCTCTACGGCTCCGTCTCCACCCGCGACCTCGCCGAGGTGGTGGCCAAGGAGGGCTTCACCGTCGATCGCGGCCAGTTCATCCTGAACCAGCCGATCAAGACCCTGGGCCTGCACACCGTCCCGGTGGTGCTGCACCCCGAGGTCGAGGTCCAGATCACCGTCAACGTCGCCCGCAGCCCCGAAGAGGCCGAGCGTCAGGCGCGCGGCGAGTCGGTCACCGAGCGCGAGGCGTTCAACCTCGACGACCTCGGCCTGGAGGTCGGCATGGCGCTGGCCGATGCCGGCGAAGGTGCCGACGACCGCGGCTGAGTCCGTCGGGATCCACGGCTGGCGCCGCTCCGCAACGGCCCTCCGGCTCGCGCGGGGCGGCGTCGCCCGCATCCCTGTATAGCGGTGAACATTGGGGATCATTCGCCCCAAGACTTGACACGTTCCAGTTTTGTTCCAGCATGGACGCCCGCCCCTCGCGAGAGTCGGCGGGCGTCCGTTCGTCCGGGCCGAGGACCGGATGAGCCGGCCGTCGGCTAGGCTTCGGTAACCTTACCGTGGCCAATGTCGCGCGGTGTGATCCTGGTGCGCCCGTCGCGGCGCCTGATTCGGAGTCGTCCGCCGATGGCCCTGCCCAATGCGCTCACGGCCAAGCTGGAAGCGGTTCAAGCTGAGTACCGCGTCGCCCCGCACAACATCGATGCGGAGCAGGCGCTGCTCGGCGCCATCCTGGTGAACAACGACGCCTATTACCGGGTGTCGGACTTCCTGCTGGCCGAGCACTTCATGGAGGATGCCCACCAGCAGATCTTCTCGGTGGCCGCCTCGCTGATTCGGGCCGGCAAGCTCGCCACGCCCATCACCATGAAGACCTATCTGGGCGACGCCGATTTCGGCGGCCAGACGGTGATGCAGTACCTCGCGAGGCTGGCCGCCGACGCGACCACGGTGATCAATGCCGGCGCCTACGGCCGGACGATCTACGACCTCGCGATCCGCCGTCGCCTGATCACGATCGGCGAGGATCTGGTCAACGGCGCCTACGAGGCGCCGGTGGAGCAGGCGCCCCGCGACCAGATCGAGGAGACCGAGCGCCGGCTCTACGAGCTCGCCGAGGCCGGGAAATACGACGGCGGCTTCCAAAAATTCTCCGACGCGCTCACCGCCGCGGTGGACATGGCCGCCAAGGCCTACCAGCGCGACGGCAAGCTCTCGGGCATCGCCACCGGCCTGTCCGACCTCGACGCCAAGATGGGCGGCCTGCAGCCCTCCGACTTGATCATCCTCGCGGGCCGCCCGGCCATGGGCAAGACCTCGCTGGTGACCAACATCGCCTTCAACATCGCCAAGGCCTATCGCGGCGAGAAGCAGGCGGACGGCACGATGCAGACGGTCAACGGCGGCATCGTCGGGTTCTTCTCCCTCGAAATGTCGGCCGAGCAGCTCGCCACCCGTATCATCGCCGAGCAATCGGGCGTGCCCTCGTACAAGATCCGCCGCGGCGACATCCGGCCGGAGGATTTCTACAAGATCACCGACGCCGCCCGGGACATGCAGACGATCCCGTTCTACATCGACCAGACCGGCGGCATCTCGATCGCCCAGCTCGCCGCCCGAGCCCGGCGCCTGAAGCGCCAGAAGGGCCTGGACCTGCTGATCGTCGACTACCTGCAGCTGCTCTCCGGCTCCGGCAAGCGCAGCGACAACCGCGTGCAGGAGATGACCGAGATCACCACCGGCATGAAGGCGCTGGCCAAGGAGCTGGCGGTGCCGATCATCGGGCTCTCGCAGCTCTCGCGTCAGGTCGAGAACCGCGACGACAAGCGCCCGCAGCTCTCGGATCTGCGTGAATCCGGCTCGATCGAGCAGGACGCCGACGTGGTGATGTTCGTGTTCCGCGAGGAATACTACGTCAACAACAAGAAGCCGCGCGAGGGCACGGAGGAGTTCTTCGCCTGGGAGGCGGAGATGAACCGTGTCCACGGCAAGGCCGAGGTCATCCTCGGCAAGCAGCGTCACGGCCCGACCGGCACGGTCGAGCTGCAGTTCGACGCCAACATCACCCGGTTCTCGAACCTGGCGCAGAGCGAGCGGCTGCCCGAGCAGATGTGATAGATTGCGACCGCCCGCGCGACCGGGCGGCGGCAAGGAGGCGGTCGTGACAGCTCCGAAGCGGGTGCCGCAGGGACTGAAGACGACGCGGTACGAGGACGATGTCCATGCCTGGGCCCAAGAGCAGGTGCATTTCCTGCAAGCCGGGGCCTGGGCGCGTCTCGACATCGAACACCTTGCCGACGAGATCGCGGATGTGGGTCGCAGCGAACGCCACGCACTGACCAGCGCCCTGAGCGTGATCCTGCTGCACCTTCTGAATTGGGATCATCAGCCGACGCGACGGACACGCAGCTGGGTCACATCGATCCGGACGCAGCGCGTCGTCGTGGCCGAGCGTCTCGAAGACAGCCCCAGCCTGAAGTCCCGGATCGATGTGCTGGTCGCGCGGGCCTATCACCGCGCCTCGATCGAGGCAGCCGGCGAGACCGGGCTCGACGAGGGGACCTTCCCGCCGGCCTGCCCCTACGATGTCGAGACGATCATGACGCGCGAGATCCCCTGGCCGCCGAGCGACGGCCAGCCGCGGCCTCAACACGGGTAGGATCACGCCCGGCCGTCCCGCGCCGCCGCGAACCATCGCCACACCCGGCCGTTGTGCGGAAGACGATTGTCCCGCCGCCGCAGGAGCGATGATGAGCGAGCCGACCCCTCCGAAGATGCCGTATTGGCACGTCTATACCGACGCGGACGGGGTGAGCCGCCAGGAGCGATTTTTCATCGAGCGTTTCAAGTTCGAGGGGATCAACCCCGAGACGGCACCGCAATGGAACGACAAGATGGAGCCGGCGCCGTCGGTCGTGACCTTCACGGTCCTGCCGGTCGGCTGGGTCGGCGAATGGCACGAGAATCCGCGGCCGCAATGGATCGCGATCCTGTCGGGCCGCTGGTTCGTGGAGACCATGGATGGCCACCGGGTCGAGATGGGCCCGGGCGAGCTGATGATGGGCGAGGATCAGAACACCAGGGCGCGCGACGGCAGGAAGGGCCACCTCTCGGGCACCGTGGGCGACGAGCCCTGTACAATGATCGTCACGGGGCTCCAGGTGGAGCCCACCGTGAACCAGCCCGGCCGCTTCAAGTAGGGGCCGCGGCATGGACGGTTTCGAACTGACGCAGCCACGCTTCAAGGCGTATGTGCTGCCGAACGCGCCGCTGGAAAAATTGGCCGACGGCTTCGGCTGGGCCGAAGGCCCGGTCTTTTTCGGCGACCGCAACGAGCTGCTGTTCTCGGATCTCCCGAACAATCGGGTGATGCGCTGGACGGATGCGGGCGGCCTCAGCGTCTACCGCGCGGCGAGCGACTTCGAGAACGGACACGCCCGGGACCGCCAGGGGCGGCTCCTGTCCTGCTCGCATCGCGGCCGGCGCATCCACCGGACCGAGCTTGACGGCAGCATCACCAGCCTGGTCGAGCGCTACCAGGGCCGGCGGCTGAACTCGCCCAACGACATCGTCTGCAAGTCCGACGGCACGATCTGGTTCTCGGACCCGCCCTACGGCATCCAGACCGACTACGAAGGCGGCAAGCAGGAATCCGAGCTGCCCGCCGCACTCTACCGGTTCGACCCGCGCGACGGCTCGCTGCGCGTCGTCGTGGACGACTTCCAGGGGCCGAACGGCCTGTGCTTCTCTCCGGACGAGCGAAAACTCTACGTGGTCGAGACCGGCCTGCAATTCGCCATCGATCCGCTCCAGAACATACGTGTGTTCGATGTGGCCGAGGATGGCCGTCTGTCCGGAGGACACGTGTTCTGCACGATCGCACCGGGCAATGCCGACGGGATCCGGTGCGACGAGCAGGGCAATCTCTGGTCGAGCGCCGGCGACGGCGTCCACTGCATCGATCCCGGCGGCGAATTGGTCGGCAAGATCCTGGTGCCCTCGCCGGTGGCGAACCTCGCCTTCGGCGGCCGCAACAACAGCCGCCTGTTCCTGTGCGCTTCGCATGCGCTCTACGCGATCTACACCAACGTGCGCGGAGCGCGGCTGCTGTGAGCGGCGTTCGGGCCGTCGCCGGCTTCAGCCGTACCGTTGCGGACCTCGCGGTCACCGAGGACTTCTACCGCGAAGCTCTCGGCTTCGAGCGGGTCGCGCCACCCGAGCCGGTACCGGCCGCGCATGTCGAGGCGATGGGGCTCGCCGGGGTGAAGGCACGGCAGCTGCGCCTGCGGCTCGGCCGCCAGACCGTGACGTTCGTGGCCGTCGAACCGGCGGGCGCCCCCTACCCGGCCGATCCCCTGGCGACCGATCCGTTCTTCCAGCACCTGGCCATTCCGGTTCGCGACATGGACGCCGCTATGGCTCGGCTTGCCCGGCTCAACCCGACCACGATCAGCCGGGGCGGCGCGCAGGTCCTGCCCGCCTCCACGGGGGGCGTCACCGCCTACAAGTTTCGCGATCCCGACGGGCATCCGCTCGAGCTGATCTTCTTTCCCGATGGCCCGCCGGCGGACCGCTGGCGCGACGCGCCGGGCCTGTTCCTCGGGATCGACCATTCGGCGATCACCGTCGCCGATCTCGACGCGACCCTGTCGTTCCTCACCGGGCCCCTCGGCCTCACGGTGGCGCAGAAAGGCCTGAACCGGGGGCCCAAACAGGCCCGGCTCGACGGCATCGACGATCCCGAGGTCGATGTCATCGCGCTCGAGCCGCCGGTGCCGGCGCCGCATGTCGAGCTGCTGCATTACCGGCGCCCGGCGCCCCGGCACGCGTCACGCACCGTGTTCGGGCCGGCCGACCGCGCCTCGACCCGTTTCGTCTTCGCGGTCGCGGATATGGGCAGCCTGCTGGCAGCGCTGCGCCAGGCGGGCTTCGCGCCGCGCGCCTCCGCGGACGGCCAGGCTGCCTATTGCGCGGGCCCGGACGGGCACGGGTTCCTGTTCGTGAAGGCCTGACGCCCGCAGGCGGAGGCTGCGTGCAGCGCACTTGACGCGCCGCCCCTCCGGCGTCCAATCCGGCCGCCCCGGAGGTCAGACCGATGCCGCTCCTCGCCCTGCCCTTTCCGGCCATCGATCCGGTGGCGATCGCGATCGGGCCGATCACGATCAAATGGTACGCGCTGGCCTACATCGCCGGCCTGATCGGCGGTTGGTACTACGCGCGCCGCCTGGTCATGGCCGACAGCCTGTGGGGCGTGGTCAAGCGCCCGCAGGTGGTCGACATTGACGACCTGGTCGTCTGGGTGGCGCTCGGCGTCGTGCTGGGCGGTCGGATCGGCTACGTGCTGTTCTACAATCTGCCGATGTACATCGCCGACCCGATGGAGATCCTGGCGATCCGCAACGGCGGCATGTCGTTCCACGGCGGGTTCCTCGGGGCGATCCTGGCCTTCCTGCTGTTCGCCCGCGCCAAGAAGCTCAACGGCTACACCCTGCTCGATATCGGCGCCGTGGTCGTGCCGATCGGCCTGTTCTTCGGGCGGATCGCGAATTTCGTGAACGGCGAGCTCTGGGGGCGGGTCGCGCCGGACTTCCCCTACGCGATCGTGTTCCCCACCGGCGGGCCGCTGCCGCGCCATCCGAGCCAGCTCTACGAGGCCGTCACCGAGGGCCTGCTGCTGTTCATCGTCATGGCGCTCGCTGTCCGCCGGTTCGGGTTCCGCAAGCCGGGCCTGCTCGGCGGGATCTTCGTCCTCGGCTACGCGCTGGCCCGGACATTCTGCGAGTTCTTCCGCGAGCCGGATCGGCAGCTCGGCTTCCTGTTCGGCGACCATCTCGGGCCGATGGGCGGCGGTGTCACCATGGGCATGCTGCTCTGCGTGCCGATGATGATCGTCGGGCTCACCTACATCCTGCTCGCCGCGACCGGGCGGACCCGCCCGCGCAATCCGGTGGCCGCGTCCGGGACCGACCAAGAGGCGCGCGAGGCGCCCGCCAAGGCGTGACGCCGCTCGGAGCCGAGATCGCGGCGCTGATCCGCCATGGCGGGCCGATCGGCATCGACCGCTACATGGCGCTGTGTCTCGGCCACCCGGTCCACGGCTATTACCGCACCCGTGATCCGCTCGGCGTGCGCGGTGATTTCACGACTGCGCCCGAGATCAGCCAGATGTTCGGCGAGCTGCTGGGCGCCTGGTCGGGCTACGTTCACGGCCGGATGGGCCGGCCGGACCCGCTGGTCCTGGTGGAACTCGGCCCCGGCTGGGGCACGCTGATGGCGGACGCCCTGCGGGCCCTCGGGACGGCGGCTCCGGGCGTTCGCGTGACACCGCATCTCGTCGAGACCGGCCCGGTGCTACGGGCCGTCCAGGAGCGAACCCTCGCGGGGAAAGGCGCCACCTGGCACGCCGGAATCGAGACCCTGCCCGCGGGCCCGGCGATCATCCTGGCCAACGAGTTCTTCGATTGCCTGCCGGTCCGGCAGTTCGAGCGTCGCGCGACCGGCTGGCACGAGCGCCAGATCGGTCTCGGCCCCGAAGGCGATTTCGTCCACGGCCTGGCCCCCGAAGCGACCCCGGGGATCGAGGCGGAGGGCCCGGAGGGCAGGCTGCTGAGCGTGCCGGGGGTCGGCCTGGCGCTGATGCGGCAACTCGCCCGCCGCCTTCGCGAATCAGGCGGCGCGCTGCTGGCGATCGATTACGGCCATAGCCGGCCGGGCTTCGGCGACACCCTTCAGGCCCTGTCCGGGCATCGCTTCACCGATCCGCTGGCGGCGCCCGGAGACGCGGATCTCACGCATCACGTCGATTTCGCCGCCCTCGCGAAGGCCGCCCAGGCCGAGGGCGCGACGGTTCACGGGCCGGTGGCGCAGCGGGATTTTCTGCTCGCCCTGGGCCTGAAGGCCCGCGCCGAGCGCCTGAAGGCCCGCGCCACCCCGGCTCAGGCTGCGGCGATCGATGCGGCCGCCGAGCGACTTACGGATGCGAGCCCGACGGGAATGGGCAGTCTGTTCAAGGCCCTGGCCGTGACGGGCCCGGGTCTCGGGCCGCTGCCCGGGTTTCCCGAAGCCTAAGGCTCCGAACCCGGACGGCAGCGCGGGATGTAGTCAGCCGAACGAACCGAAGCCGGCGTCGGAGCCGCTCGGTGCCCGCGGGGTCGGCGGTGCGGGCGGGTTCGGGTCGGAGGGGTCGAGTTCGCCGAGCTCACGCACGACGGGGTGTTCGGATGCGCTCGGGTTCCGGTGTTCCGGGACCTCGGGGGCCTTGGTCTCGATCGGGGAGTCGTTCTCGGTCCGTCGTGACATTGCGATCCTTCTCGGAAGAATCCGGAACCCGGACTCATGCTGCAATGCAGCAAGAATCTGACGGTTCCACGACATCGTCAAGGGGCAGCCATTCCGCTATCGAGCGCGACACCAGGACCGCGAGGGAGCCGACCGTGACCGCAGGCATGTACATCGAGGCGCCGGAACTCTCGTCGCATGCACGCGTGCGCCACGCCTACTTCACCCGGGTCGGCGGCGTGTCCGAGGGCATCTACGCCACGCTCAACGGCGGGCTCGGCTCCCAGGACGTCCCGGAGCGCGTCGCCGAGAACCGGACGCGCATGTGCGCGCAGCTCGGCCTGGCGCCGGACCGGCTCGTCAGCCTGTATCAGGTCCATTCCGCCGCGGTGGTGACCGTCGAGGCGCCCGTCCCGGCCGCGGATCGCCCGAAGGCCGACGCCATGGTGACGCGGATGCCCGGTCTCGCCCTGGGAATCGCCACCGCCGATTGCGGGCCGATCCTGTTCGCGGATCCCGAGAACGGGGTTGTGGGCGCAGCCCATGCCGGCTGGAAGGGCGCGCTCACCGGAGTGATCGAGGCGACCGTCCGCGCCATGGAGGCGCTGGGCGCCCGGAGACGGCAGATCGTGGCCGTGCTCGGGCCGACGATCAGCCAGGCCTCCTATGAGGTCGGCCCGGATTTCGTCGCACGCTTCCGCACCGAGGCGCCCGGCATGGACCGGTTCCTCGGCCCGGGCTCCCGCGAGGACCACGCGCAGTTCGATCTCCCGGGCTTCATCCTGGCCCGGCTCGGCGAGGCGGAGATCGGCGAGGCTGCGACGCTGAACCTCTGCACCTATGCCGATCCGGATCGCTTCTACAGCTATCGCCGGACCACCCACCGCGGTGAGCCCGATTACGGGCGCCTGATCTCGGCCATCGCGCTGACGCCCTGACCTTTTGACACGGCCCGACGCAAGCGTGGCCGATGCTGTCCAGGGGGTGCGACACTTTGTCAAACCGAATGGGCGGAAAAAAGCGTGGCCATAAGCGAACCTTGACCATTCGGGCGCGTTTAGACGCTCGAGGTGCCGGGGAAGAACCGCGGATTGCCAAAAGGGGCCGTGATGAGCGGTCGGCGATACCGCAGCGCGTAAAGCAGCCCTGGAACCGCTGGAATGCAGCCAGATCCGCGTTCCGTTTCGGTCTTGCGAGGCCGGGGCGGGGCCACCCGTGAGGACCAGATGATGAAATCCCTGCTTCGCGCCACCACCGCCCTTGCGGGCGTCGCCCTCGCCGGCTCGGCCTTCGCCGCCGACCTGCCGCGCCGCGCCGCTCCGCCGCCCGTCTTCACCCCGGTGCCCGTGTTCACCTGGACCGGCGCCTATTTCGGTATCAACGCCGGCTACGCCTTCGATGCCAGCAGCCGCTCCAACAACTCCACCTTCGGCGTGCCCTTCCCCTACGCCGTCCCCGGCACCACCGCGACGTTCCGCGACCGCAGCCAGGACGGCTTCTCCGGCGGTGGTCAGATCGGCTACAACTACCAGTTCACCCCGGGCTCGGGCGTGGTGGTCGGCATCGAGGCCGACGCCCAGTACCTTGACTTCGGTCGTAACCGGAACAACGCCTTCATCAGCGGCGCCGTGGCCCCGGGCTACTACGTCACCGACCCGCGCGGCCTGTCGAGCCTCGACTACTTCGGCACCGTGCGCGGCCGTCTCGGCTACGCCTTCGACCGCACCCTCGTGTACGGCACCGGCGGCTTCGCCTACGGCTCGGGCAGCGCCGACCGCTCGTTCGGTGGTTTCGCCGGCAACGACAGCTTCCGCACCGGCTACGCGGTTGGCGGCGGCATCGAGTACGCGCTCCCCACCGACTCGTTCCTGAACTTCTTCCGCTCGTCGGCCGTGACGCTCAAGGTCGAAGGCCTGTACGTCAACCTGGAGCGCGGCACCCGCAACCAGGGCGCCCTGGTGGTCAACGCCGCCAACCTCGTCCCGGTCGCCTACAGCGCCATCGGTCGCCGCGACGACGAGTTCGCCGTGGTCCGCGCCGGCCTGAACTACAAGTTCGGCTCGTACTAAGAACGAGACCCGGCGCGCCCCGCGCGCCGGTCCGGATCCGAACGATGAAAGAGCCCGGCCGAGAGGCCGGGCTCTTTCGCGTTTGGGCCCTGCGCCGGCCTGAATGAAGTTTTCGCAACCGCCCCTGACAAAGCGTCACCGCACACCCATGTCCTCTGCGGCCGTGCGGCGCGTTCGAGCCCGCGGGTACGACTTGAGGAGGAGAACTCCATGAATAGCGAAGAACGCGACGTCATCTCCGGCATCTTCCAGCGCCTGGAGCAGGCCCAGAGCCAGCCCCGCGACGCGGAGGCCGAGCGCTTCATCGCCGAGAAGATCCGCGCCCAGCCCTACGCCCCCTACGCGATGGCGCAGCTGATCTACGTGCAGGAAGAGGCGATCAAGAGCCTGAACCAGCAGCTGGAGCAGGCGCGAAGCCAGGCGGCGCCGGCCCAGTCCTCGGGTGGCGGCGGCTTCCTGTCGAGCATCTTCGGCGGTGGCGGCAGCCAGCGCCAGGAGCCGCAGCCGGGCTATGGGCAGCAGCGCCCGGCCGGCCAGCCCTGGGGCGGCGGTGGCGGCGCGCCGCAGGGCTATCCCCAGCAGGGCTACCCGCAGCAGCCGGGCTACCCGCCGCAGCAGCAGGGCGGCCCGTGGGGCGGCCAGCCGCAGGCTCCGGCCCGGGGCGGCGGCTTCATGGCCACCGCGCTGCCGATGGCGGCCGGCGCGGCCGGCGGCATGCTGCTCGGCAGCGCCCTGTCGAACGCCTTCGCGGGCGGCCATTCGAGCCTCGGCAGCGCCGCGGCTGCGGGCCTCGGCGGCGGTGGTGAGACGGTGGTGAACAACTATTACGGCGATGGCGGCGGCAACCAGGATCTCGGGTCGGCGCTCGACGGCGGCGGTAGCGGCAGCGACTTCCAGGACGCCAGCTTCAGCGATCCCTCGGGGGATTTCGGCGGCGATCTCGGCGGCGGCGACGACAGCGACTGGACCTGATCGATCCGGCCACCCCACAATCAGGCCCGGTCGCGCTCACGCGCGGCCGGGCTTTTTGTTTTGAGACCGTCCGAACGGTTTCGGTCAGACGGGTTGAACCCGCCCCGCCGCCGCTCCCCGGAAGGCGTGGGCGGCGTGGCGTTCCGGCAGCCGGTCGCCCTGCCCGAACAGCTTCCGTCGATAGGACCCGTCGGCGTAGGCGGTCTTGTAGAGCCCTCGGTCCTGTAATTCCGGGATCACGATATCGATGAAGTCGGAGAAGCTTTCGGGGACGACGATGCGGCTGAGGTTGAACCCGTCCACTTCGCCTTCCTCGACCCAGGCCTGGAGTTCGTCGGCGATCGAGACCGCGTCGCCCGCCAGCACCGCGTAGCGCCCGCCGAGCTCGAGCTCCGCCAGGAGGTCGCGCTTGGTCAGGCCGCGCTTCGCGGCAGCCGCGTTGGCGGACTGGATGGCGTTGCCCGGACCGTAGGGAATCGCCTCGTCGAGGCCGTAGCGCGCGAAGTCGATCCCGGTCGAGGCGGAGAAATGCGCCAGGCCGGCCTCCGGACTCGCGTAGCGCAGGTAATCGGCACGCTTCTCCTCGGCCTCGGCCCGGCTGCGCCCCGGTATCACCGCCAGCCCGACGAACACCTTCACGTCCTCCGGGTGGCGCCCGGCCGCCACCGCCTCGGCGCGGATGGCGCGAACGGCCTCCCGGGCCGTCCCCCGGTCGCGGGCCGAGATGAACACGCACTCGGCGTGGCGCCCGGCGAAGGCCCGGCCGCGGCCCGAGGCGCCCGCCTGGTAAAGCACCGGCGTGCGCTGCACGGAGGGCTCGGACAGGTGATAGGCTTCGACGTCGAAGAATGTGCCGTGATGCGAGACCGGGCGGATATGGGCCGGATCGCTGAACACCCGGGCTTCCCGGTCTCGGCGCACCGCCGCGTCGTCCCAGCTGCCCTCCCAGAGCTTGTAGAGCACCTCGAGATACTCGTCGGCATAGTCGTAGCGCCGGTCATGGCTGGGCAGGGTGCCGCCGCTCAGCCCGCGATGGGCGCTGTCGAGATAGCCGGTGACGATGTTCCAGCCGATGCGGCCGCCGGTGAGGTGGTCGAGGGTCGAGAGGCGGCGCGCGAAAGTGTAGGGCGCCTCCGTGTGGACGTTGACCGTCACGCCGAAGCCGAGATGCTCGGTCACCGCCGCCATGGCGGGGACCAGCAGGCTCGGGTCGTTGACCGGGAGCTGCACGGCCTCGCGCGCGGTGACATCGATGCCGCCACCGTAGATGTCGTAGACGCCGCTGATATCGGCGATGAACAGCCCGTCGAACAGGCCGCGCTCCAGGAGCTTCGCCTGATCGGTCCAGTAGCGGAGCGTGTTGTAGTCCGACGAGCGGTCGCGCGGATGGGTCCACAACCCGTGGTTGATGTGGCCGACGCAGTTCATGTTGAACGCGTTCAGCCGGATCTGCTTTCTGGCGACCATTCAGAGCGCTCCGTGCCGGGGCGGCAGCCGGCCGTCGAGAAGGGCGGCGCCGATCCGGCGATACGTCCACCGCACGGGGTCACGACGCAAACGATTCCCTGTCCGCCGAACGGGCAGGAGCCTGATCCGTCCGGAACGCGCAAGCCCTGCGGCGTCGATGCCGCGGCTTATCGATCATCGCATCGCAACGGCTCCGCAGCAGCGTTCTGAATCTCGTCGGTCGCGCGGCATTCCTCACCCCGAACCGGACGAACCGCGCCGGGAGAGAAGAGCTTTCTGCCGTGTCGCGCCGGAGCGGTCATGGCGGCCTTCGCGCGTGATCGAAGGAGAGAGAATATCCTTTCGACTGAGCCGCCGAGAGATATAGCATCTCTTGTGTATTGTTCTGTAAAAAGAACGTTCTCGTTGACCATTCAACGCACGCTAGGCAGATTACATCCTGTAATCGGGCTGTGCCTGCACGCCTCTACCGACCCCTGCGAGGAATTATGATCGGCACGCGACGCACCCTGTTCTCGCGCCGCCACGCGGCCGCCCTGTTGGCGTCCGTCCTGGCCGTTGCCGCACTCGGCCCGGCCGTCGCGGCGGAGGGGCAGCTGCGCATCGCGAAGCAGTTCGGCGTCGTCTACCTGCTGCTCAACGTGGCGGAAGATCAGAAGCTCATCGAGAAGCACGGCGCGAAGGCCGGCCTCGACATCAAGGTGGAGTACGCGCAGCTCTCCGGCGGCTCGGCGGTGAACGACGCGCTCCTGTCGGGCAGCATCGACGTCGCGGGCGCGGGCGTCGGGCCGCTGTTCACGCTGTGGGATCGCACCCGCGGCCGGCAGAATGTGAAGGGCGTCGCGTCGCTCGGCAACTTTCCTTACTACCTCGTCTCCAACCGGCCCGAGGTGAAGACGATCGGCGACTTCACCGACAAGGACCGGATCGCGCTGCCGGCGGTCGGCGTCTCGGTTCAGGCCCGCATCCTGCAATGGGCCTCCGCCAAGCTCTGGGGCGACAAGGATTTCGCCCGGCTCGACAAGATCAGCGTCGCCGTCCCGCATCCGGAAGCCTCGGCCGCGATCATCAAGGGCGGGACGGAGATCACCGGCCATTTCGGCAACCCGCCGTTCCAGGAGCAGGAGCTCGCCGGCAACCCGAACGCCCACATCGTCCTGAACTCCTACGCGGTCCAGGGCGGCCCGGCCTCCTCGACGGTGCTCTACGCCACGGAAAAGTTCTACCGCGACAGCCCGAAGACCTACACGGCCTTCGTGGACGCCCTCGCGGAAGCCGCGCAGTTCATCACCGACCATCCCGAGACGGCCGCGGATATCTACATCAAGTCCAACGCCAGCCGGATCGACCGCGACCTGCTGCTCAAGGTCATCCGCAACCCCGAGGTGACCTTCAAGATCGCGCCGCAGAACACGATCGGGCTCGGGCAGTTCATGCACCGCGTCGGCGTGATCCGGAACGAGCCGAAGACCCTCGACGACTACTTCTTCGCCAATCCCCGCATCGCGACCGGCAGCTGAGCCGATGACGCTGGTCGATGAGCGCCGCGCTATCGCGCGGGTCCAGCGGAGCATCGCGGCCGAGCCGGTCCTTGCCCACGACGCGGAAGCCGTATCTGCGCCGACGCCCCTGCCGGCGCCGCTGCTGCGGGTCTCGGACCTGACCCTCGAATACCGCACCCCGGAGCGCGTGGTCCGGGCGACCCACCGGGTCGGGTTCGATGTCTACGAGGCCGACCGCTTCATCCTGCTCGGCCCCTCCGGCTGCGGCAAGTCCACCCTGCTCAAGGCGATCGCCGGCTTCATCCCGCCGGTGGAGGGATCGATCACCCTCGGCGGCGAGGTTGTGCGCGGGCCGGGGCCGGACCGCATCGTGGTCTTCCAGGAATTCGATCAGCTGCCGCCGTGGAAGACCGTCGCGCAGAACGTGGCCTTCCCGCTGCGCGCCGCCGGCCTCGTCGGCCGGCGCGAGGCCGAAGCCCGGGCGCGGCACTCCATCGACAGGGTCGGCCTCACGCCGTTCGCGGACAGCTACCCGCACCAGCTCTCCGGCGGCATGAAGCAGCGCGTCGCCATCGCCCGCGCGCTCGCCAGCCAGCCCAAGGTGCTGCTGATGGACGAGCCCTTCGCGGCGCTCGACGCGCTGACCCGGCGCAAGATGCAGGAGGAGCTGCTGGCCCTCTGGGAAGAGGTGCGCTTCACCCTGCTGTTCGTCACGCATTCCATCGAGGAAGCGCTGGTGGTCGGCAACCGGGTGGCGCTGCTCTCGCCCCATCCCGGCCGGTTGCGCGGCGAGTACAACAGCCACGATTTCGACCTGGCGAGCGTCGGCAGCGCGGCGTTCCAGGCGGCGGTGCAGCGCCTGCACGGCCGCCTGTTCGAGACCGACCCCGAAACCTCCGTCCCAGCGGCTCCCGCACGATGACCCAGCACGTCCGTCCGCCGATCCGATCGGAATACGATCTCGTGCTGGCGCCCTTCGTGGAGGCGCCGGTCGAGCGCAGGCTGCCGTTTTCGACGCGGGTCTGGCAGCAGGGCTGGCTCCGCAAGGGCCTGATCCTCGTCGTGCTCGCCCTCGCCTGGGAGGCGCTGGCCCGGTGGCAGGACAACGACCTGCTGCTGCCCAGCTTCGGCGCCACCCTGTCGGCCCTCGCGGAGGGCCTGGGCAGCGGCGAGCTGCTGGAGCGGGCCCGGATTTCCCTCACGGTGCTGGCGGAAGGCTATGTCGGCGGCGTCGTTCTGGCCTTCGCCCTGACGACGCTCGCGGTCTCGACGCAGTTCGGCCGCGACCTGCTCTCGACCCTGACGGCGATGTTCAACCCGCTGCCCGCTATCGCGCTGCTGCCGCTGGCCTTGCTCTGGTTCGGGCTCGGCTCCGGCAGCCTGATCTTCGTGCTGGTCCATGCGGTGCTGTGGCCGCTGGCGCTCAACACCTTCGCGGGCTTCCAGGGCGTGCCCGAGACCCTGCGCATGGCCGGGCGCAATTACGGCCTGACGGGCCTGTCCTATGTCTGGCAGATCCTGATCCCGGCGGCCCTGCCGGCGATCCTGTCCGGGCTCAAGATCGGCTGGGCCTTCGCCTGGCGTACCCTGATCGCGGCCGAGCTGGTCTTCGGCGCCGCCTCCGGCCAGGGCGGGCTCGGCTGGTACATCTACCAGAACCGCAACGAGCTCTACACCGACCGGGTCTTCGCCGGCCTCTTGCTGGTCATCGCGATCGGGCTCATCGTCGAGAACGTCGTGTTCGCGACGTTCGAGCGGCTCACGGTCCGGCGCTGGGGCATGGTGCGCTGACGCCGCCCGCGGTCTCCTCGCCTTCGCCCCGCAACGCATCGCCTCCAACCCCGATCGGCCGATGACACAGGACACGCTTCGCCTCGGCGCCTTCTTCTACGCCACCGGGCACCACGTCGCCGGATGGCGCCACCCGTCGAGCGAGGCCGATGGCGGGCTCAACCTCGAGCGTTACGTCGGCTGGGCGCGCCGGGCGGAGGACGCGAAGTTCGATCTGGTGTTCCTGGAGGACGGGACCGGCATCCGCGACGGCAACCTACGCTCCAGCGAGCGCACGGCCCGCTCGGCCCATTTCGAGCCGGTGACGCTGCTCTCGGCGCTGGCGGCGGTCACGAGCCGGATCGGGCTGGTCGCCACCACCTCCACCAGCTTCAACGAGCCCTACAACGTCGCCCGGCGTTTCGCCTCGCTCGATCACCTGAGCGGCGGCCGGGCCGGCTGGAACCTCGTCACCTCGACCACGGATGCCGAGGCCGCCAATTTCGGCACGGATCAGATCGCGCGCCACACCGACCGCTACGAGCGGGCCGAGGAGTTCGTCGATGTCGTCCTCGGCCTGTGGAACACCTGGGACGACGGCGCCGTGATCATCGACCGGGCCAGCGGCCAGTTCTCGAAGCCGGACGGGTTCCGGCCGCTGAACCACCGCGGCAAGCATTTCCAGGTGCGCGGCCCGCTCAACATCTCGCGCACGCCGCAGGGGCAGCCGGTGCTGGTCCAGGCGGGCTCCTCGGGGCCCGGCAAGGATCTGGCGGCCCGCACGGCCGAGATCGTGTTCACCGCCAACCAGACGCTCGACGAGGCGGTCGCCTTCTACGGCGACCTGAAGGAGCGGATGGCCCGCTTCGGCCGGAGCGGGGACGACCTCAAGGTGATGCCGGGTCTGTTCCCGGTGGTCGGCCGCACCGAGTCCGAGGCGCGCGCCAAGTTCGACGCGCTCCAGGACCTGATCGACCCGGTGGTCGGCCTGGCCTTGCTCGAGCGCATGGTCGGCGGCTTCGACCTGTCCGGCTACGATCCGGACGGGCCGGTGCCGGAGCTGCCCGAGGCCGAGGGCGCGAAATCCCGCCAGCAGCTGATGTTCGACCTCGCCCGCCGGGAGGGCCTGACGCTGCGCCAGCTCTACCTGCGGATCGCCGGCGCCCGGGGCCATTCGCAGATCGTCGGGACGCCCGCCCAGATCGCCGACGAGATGGAGGAGCGCTTCCGGGCGAAGGGTGCCGACGGCTTCAACATCATGCCGGCGACCCTGCCGGGGGGCCTCGACGACTTCATCGAACTCGTGCTGCCCGAGCTGCGCCGACGCGGCCTGTTCCGCAGCGAATACGAGGGCCGGACGCTCCGGGACCATCTGGGCTCCCGTCCGCCCGCGCGGCCCGCCGCGCTCCCGGAATCCCCGGCCGGGGCGTGAGGCGGATGCGGCGAAGACTTGGAACGTAGAGGATGAGATCTGGGGGACACCGTCCTCTGCAGCGGCCCAATAAAAGACTTCGCTTCGTTTGACTGTCGGTGCCGGCAACGACACCATCGGGGCTCAGCACGATTCCGGCAGCGCGGGTGCGGGATCCTCATGAGAGGAGCGCAGCACGCCCGCCTCCGGCGCGGAGCCTGCCGAGGCGATGCGTCGGCCCTGCCGCGATCAGGACGGAGCGCAGCGAAGACGTGTCCATGCCGTTGAGCCACGACATCCCGGATCACGCGCTGGCTTTCGCCAGCGATCCGCCTGCATCCTGCGCCGAAAGCCGGATGCGAAGCTACATCGTCGCCTCCGCGCTCCTGATCTGCCTCATCGGATGGATCCTGCACTGATGGCGGCCGTCTCCGAAGACGTGGTCGCCACCGACAGGCCCCCGGCCGGGCGTGGACCACGCGCGTTTTCCATCCCGCAATCCGGACGCTGCCGGAGCCTCATGCGATGAGCGACGGCGCCCCGAAGAAGAGCCCGGCGCGGCGACGCTTTCTCGCCCAGGGCGCCGCTGCGGCGGCGGGTATCCTGGCCGGGAGCGGTGCGCCGGGCCGCAGCCCGGCCGAGGCGGCCGCGCCGCCCGGCATCCCCGACTGGATGAAGGAACCGGGCGCGGATGTCGGCAGCCAGACCTACGGCCAGCCGTCACGGTTCGAGAGCGGCCTGATCCGCAACGTGCCCAAGGGCCTGAAGCAATACATCTCGGCCTCGAGCCGGACGCCGCTGCAGGATCTCGACGGCATCCTCACGCCCAACGGGCTGTTCTACGAGCGCCACCACGGCGGCATCCCCGATATCGACCCCGCGCAGCACCGGCTGCTGGTCCACGGGCTGGTGGAGACGCCCCTGATCCTGACCCTGGACGACATCCGCCGCTTCCCGTCGGAATCGCGCATCCACTTCCTGGAATGCTCGGGCAATCCCGGCTTCGAGGCGATCAAGGCGGGCCGGACCGCGTCGGACCTCGTCGGCCTCGTCAGCTGCGCCGAATGGACCGGGGTCCGCCTCGCGACGGTGTTGCGGGAGGCCGGGCTCAAGCCCGAGGCCCGATGGGTCGTGGCCGAAGGCGCCGACGCCGCCGCCATGACCCGCAGCCTCCCGATCGCGAAATGCCTCGACGACGCCCTGCTGGTCTACAGCCAGAACGGCGAGCGGCTGCGTCCGCAGCAGGGCTATCCCCTGCGGGTGCTCCTGCCCGGCTTCGAAGGCAACATGAGCGTGAAGTGGCTGCGGCGCCTGAATGTCACCGCCGAGCCGGCATTCTCGCGCGAGGAGACCGCGAAATACACCGACCTGATGCCTGACGGGACGGCGCGGCAATTCACGTTCGTCATGGAGGCGAAATCGGTCATCACGCGGCCCTCCGGCACCCAGCGGATCGCCCCGGGCTTCCACGAGATCACCGGCCTCGCCTGGACCGGCCGCGGCAAGATCAGCGGCGTGCAGGTTTCAGTCGATTCCGGACGGACTTGGCAGGACGCCACCCTGCAGGAGCCGGTCCTGACCCGGGCCCTGACCCGGTTCCGCCTCCCCTGGACCTGGGACGGGCAGCCAACCACCATCGCCAGCCGCGCGATCGACGAGACCGGCTATGTCCAGCCGGGCTTCGCGGATCTCACCGCGGTGCGCGGCCTGAACTCCTTCTACCACAACAACGCGGTCGTGCCCTGGCGCATCGCGGCGAGCGGCGAGGTCGCCAATGGCTACGCGTAGGGTTGCGGCTCTGACGGGCGCAGTGCTCCTGCTCCTGCTCGGGATCGCCGGGGCGGCGCGCGCCACCGAGCGTCTCGGGATCGGCCGGCCGGCGTCCGAGGCGGAGATCGCGGCCTGGAACATCGACATCGACCGCGACGGCCAAAAACTGCCGCCGGGCAGCGGCAGCGTCGCGCAGGGACGCGCGGTCTTCGCGACGCACTGCGCGTCCTGCCACGGGTCCCGCGGCGAAGGCGGGATCGGGGACAGGCTGGTCGGCGGCCAGGGAACGCTGGCCACCGCCAAGCCAATCAAGACTGTGGGCAGCTTCTGGCCCTACGCGCCGACACTGTTCGATTACATCCGGCGAGCGATGCCGCTCAACGCACCGCAATCGCTCAGCGCCGATGAGGTCTACGCGGTGTCGGCCTATCTCCTCCACCTCAACGGCCTCGTTTCCGACGAGACGATCCTCGACGCGAAATCCCTGGCGGCGATCCGGATGCCGAACCGCGACGGCTTCGTCCCGGATCCGCGCCCGGATGTGAGGCCCTGACGGATCCGGCGGCGCAATCGCCCGCTTTTGGGGCGCTCAGCTGCGCGGCGGCGTCCAGACCGCGTCGCGGACCCGGACGGCGCGCGGAATCAGGCCGAGCCGGAAGAACCGGTCGGCGGTCGTCTGCTGGCTGGACAGGATGGCGTCGGAGAGCGGCAGCACGCCGAAATGCGTGCGGTCTGCCGCGACCTTCTGGATGGCGAAGGGGAGCCCGGTCACGTCCGCGAGCGCCTGGGCAACCTGATCCCGATGGCCTTCAGCCCAATCCGCCGCGTCGGACAGCCCGGCCAACGCACCGGCCACGATGCCCGGATGCGTCTCGGCGAATGTCCTGTTGGCCAGGAAGAAGGCCGGAGCCTCGAAGGTCTGGCCGGACGTGACGAGGATCCGCGTATCGTTGCGGGCCTGCGTCAGGGCGAGATACGGGTCCCAGATCGTCCAGGCGTCGACGCTGTCGTTGGCGAATGCCGAGCCGGCATCGGCGGGCAGCAGGTAGGCGGGCTTGATGTCGGCGAAGCCGAGGCCGGCCTTCTCGAGGGCGGCCACCAGCAGGTTATGGGAGCTGGTCCCGCGCGCGACCGCGACCGTGCGGCCCTTGAGATCGCCGACCATTCGGATCGGCGAATCCGCCTTCACCACGATGGCCTCGCTGTCGCCGGAGGGCGGTACGGCACCGGCATAGACGAGGTTGCCGCCGGCCGCCTGCGAGAAGATCGGCGGCGTGTCGCCCGTGTAGCCGAAGTCGATGCCGCCGGCGTTGAGGGCTTCGAGCAGGGGCGGGCCGGCCTGGAACTCGACCCAGCGTACACGCGTCCCGGCGGCGGCCAGTCGTTTCTCGATGGTGCCCTGCCTGCGGGCCACGACGATCAGGCCGACCTTCTGATAGCCGATCCGAAACTCCTTCGGCGCAGGCTCCTGTCCGGCCGCCCCCGGGATTACCGGGAGGCCCGCCGCCAGGGCGAGGATCAGGGCCGAGACCCCGCGTCTGGTGGTCGTCACGCGGCGCTCTCCTGCGAGGTCCGGCCCTGCACGAAGCGGCCGCCGACGGTCTGTGGCTGACGCAGCAGGTTGAGGATCGGGCAGGCCTTCTCGACTCGCACCTGGAGTGCCGCGATCACCGCCGGGTCGGCCGGCGAGTCGATCTGCACCGTGTAGGCGAGATCCTGCGGGTGCACGGGGATATCCTCGAAACCGTCCGCGCCGGCACGCGGATCGAACGTCCCGGTCACCGCAACCTCCAGCGCCGTGATCGGGATCGCCTGGAGCGCGGCCTGGATCAGGATCGTGTGGGCGAGGCACGAGCCGAGGACACCGAGCTGGAGCTCGGGCGAGCCGGGCCCCAGATCGAACCCGGCGAAGTCCGGTGCGCTGTCGGACACGATGGCGTGCCGGCGGATCCCGATCCGGCGCACGCCGCTGCCGCCCTCCACCGTCGCCCGCGCGGTCAGCGGCACGGGCGCCACCTCGCCCCTGCGGATCCGCGCGTCGCGCGCCGCCAGCGCGCGGCGCTTCTCGTCGAGATAGGCGTCGATGTCGGCCATGGATCCTGCCCGCGGTGGAAGAGCGTCGCGGCCGTGCCTCGCGACATCCGAAGTCTAGGTTCGGGCCGACGAAAAAGGCTTCCGTAGATCCGGTGCCTGCAAGGATGTCGTTCTGCGACGGCGCGCGACCGCAAGACGGATGTTCATGCCCACTTGGTCATGCGGCCGCGGTCGAACGGCAGCAGATCCGGACGGGATTCATCGATTCGCGGCCATCTTCTGGGGCCATCACGATAGCTCAGGAGATCAACCAGCCCCAATGGGGCGGCCCCGCAAGCTCACCACAAGCAGGTCGTGCGTGAGACTTTCCCACGCCCGAGTTGTCTAACGGGCTACGGAAAAGGGTATTCCCGAACTGAGTGGCCGGACAGGTTCGAATTGTCCGGATGTCCGGAAAATCGATCATCCCGTTTCATTGACCGGCACCTCGCTCGGAGGAACGATGGACTGCGCGGTGCGAGCGCTGCGCCGCGCCCCGATCGATCAGGAGCCGTCCCGTGCCGAGCCAGGACCTCACCCACGCCAAGCCCGAGACGCTCGCCCTCCATGCCGGCTGGCGGGCCGACCCGTCGAGCGGTTCTGTGGCGGTGCCGATCCACCAGACCACCTCCTACCAGTTCCGCGACACGGCGCATGCCGAGGATCTGTTCGCCCTGAGGGAACTCGGCAACATCTACACCCGGGTGGGCAACCCGACCGTGGACGTGCTGGAGCAGCGCCTCGCGGCCCTCGAAGGCGGCGTTGCCGCACTCGCCCTCGCCTCCGGCCAGGCGGCCTCGGCGCTCGCCGTGCAGAACTTGGCCCGCGCCGGCGACAACATCGTCTCCTCGACCGATCTCTACGGCGGCACCTGGAACCTGTTCGCCAACACCCTGTCCGAGCAGGGCATCGCGGTGCGCTTCGTCGATCCCGCCGATCCGCAGGCCTTCGCCCGCGCCACGGACGAGCGGACGCGGGCCTACTACGCCGAGACGCTGCCGAACCCGAAGCTCGCGGTCTTTCCGATCCGCGAGGTGGCCGAGATCGGCCGGCCGCTCGGCATCCCGCTCATCGTCGACAACACCGCCGCGCCGCTGCTGGCCCGCCCGTTCGATCACGGCGCGGCCATCGTCGTGTACTCGACCACCAAATACATCGCCGGCCACGGCATCGCGATCGGCGGCGCGATCATCGACGGCGGCACCTTCGACTGGGCGGCCCACCCGCTGCGCCAGCCCAATCTCAACACGCCGGATGCCAGCTATCACGGTGCGATCTGGACGGAGGCCGCGCAGCCGATCGGGCCGGTCGCCTACGTCCTGCGGGCGCGGGTACGGCTGCTGCGCGACCTCGGCCCCGCGGTCTCACCGCTCAACGCGTTCCTGACGCTTCAGGGCCTGGAGACGCTGCCGCTGCGGATCGAGCGGCACAGCCGCAACGCCCAGGCGATCGCGGCTTGCCTGAAGGACCGGCCCGAAATTGTGCGGGTGATCCACCCATCGCTCCAGACCGGCGCGGCGCGTGCCCGGGCCGACGCGGTGCTCAGCGGCGGCTATGGCGGTCTCGTCGGTTTCGAACTGGCGGCCGGGCGCGCGGCGGGACGGCGCTTCATCGACGCCCTGAAGCTGTTCTACCACGTGGCCAATATCGGCGACGCGCGCAGCCTCGCGATCCATCCCGCGAGCACGACGCATGCACAGCTCGGCCCCGAGGCGCTGAAGGCCACGGGCGTCTCGGACGGTTACGTCCGTCTCTCGGTGGGGCTGGAGCATATCGACGACCTGCTCGCCGATCTCGATCAGGCGCTGGCTGCCGCCGGCACTGTGGCGCGGGCGGCCTGACGATGATCCGGCTTCTCACCCGCTTCGCCCGGTTCTTGCCGGGGGCCGCCCTGCCCCACGGCGAACAGCCCGCGACCCGCCTGCCTCATCTTCATATCCCAATGCTCGACGGCGGCATCCTCGCCTGCGCCGACCTCGCAGCCCAGTTCGTGGACCTGCCCGGTCTTCTGCGAGAGCGTCAGCCCCCTGCTTCGGGCGGTTGATGGGCCGTCGCGTCGGCCGGTTCTGTCGATCTGCGACGCGTCACGTCGCGACGGCCGCGATCCGTGCTTATGCAGGAGACATGACTGTCAGCACGTCGGCCGAGCGGCGACCGCGTGCGCGACGCGTCTACGATGGCGCTACTGCCTGCTGACGGGGTTCACCGAGGGCATCGCAGCATCGGCGCCGAGCTTCGGGGCCGCCTGACTCATCAACGGCGTGCCGGGCGCCGGCTCCGAACCCGACGTTTCCCAGTGGGCGAAGGCGACGCTTGCGAGGATGATGACGATCGCGGCGGGGAACAGGAGACGAGACATGGGCCGGCAACCGAGGCCGCCGGCCTCGGTTCCGACGGTGCGGCTATCGGGTCGGCGCCGTGGTGCTGGTTCCAACGCCCACGCCCGGCCGCGCCGTACCGGTACCCGGGACCGTGGCGGCGCCGGCCGCGCCGGTGGTCGAGCCTGTCGTCGCACCGGTGGCTGAGCCAGTTGCAGCCTCATTCGCCTTCTGGCTGTCGCTCTTCACCGAGCCGGGATTGTTCATGTTGCCGGTCGCACTGCCGCCGCCGGCGGGCTGCTGGGCGTAGGCGGTTCCGGTCAGGGCGATGGCGAGGGCGGCCGCAAGGCCGAAAGTCTTCATGGGCATGTGCGTTTCCTCAGGTCGGCCCGTCTTCGGGCTCCTACGGCAACGCAGCCGGAGCCGGTCCGTTCGCGGTACTTCTATCGAAGGTTGAAGCGGCTCTGCACGATCGCGTCGATCACCGCCGCGGCGGATCGATCCACACCCGTGTGCCGGCCCCTGCGGAGGGGCCAAACTCCTCGGCTGCCCAACCGGACTGGAACGACGCCGTCAGGGTTGCGCCCACACTGACCGCCGGCTTGATCGAGCCGGTGGTCACCGGGTCGGCCCAGTCCGATGCGTGCCCGGCGACATGCACGATCGGCTCCGGCAGGTTGCGCTCGTAGCCCACGACGATGGCGGTCAGCCCGGCGCCGACGAGGACGAGGGCCAGCCCGTCGACGATCATGTGGCCCAGTCTCGGCATGATACCCACGCATGTTGAGGAGCCTCCGGGCTACGACCGTAGGCTTAACGAATCGTACCGATCCGGCCCCGAGCGGCCGGTCGCGCAACGATCCATGCCGATGGGCGCTTACCGCCCGCGACACGATCGGTTCGGAGACGCCATCCATGGAAGCCAGCGACCTCAAGCAACACCCGCCCTTCCGGGTGATCACCTTCCGCGACGACCAGGAGGTCATTTCCGAGGATGTCGAAACCGAGGTGGCGGCCCGGACCCGCTTCGCTTCGGCGGTCGACCTGTGCAAGACGCGGGATCCGGCGCACGCTCACCGCGTCGTCCTGCAATCCGGCGGCGAGACGATCGAAGCCTGGCCGCAAGCCGGCGCATAGCCGCGGCATCACATCCGGGGATCTGCCATGGAAACCTTGTTGCCGACGGCCACGACGCTCGGAGCGGCGCTCAGCGCGCGCAACGAGACGCTGGCGGTCGCGGAATCGTCGTCCGGCGGTCTCGTGGCGGCGGCGCTCCTGTCGGTCCCCGGCGCCAGCGCGTATTTCCTCGGCGGCGCCGTGGTCTACACCGCCGCGGCCCGGTCGGCTCTCGTCGGCCTCGACGAAGCCGCGATGACCGGCCTGCGCTCGGCTTCCGAAGATTATGCGCGCCTGCTGGCCCGGACCGTCCGCACACGACACGGCGCAACCTGGGGCATCGCCGAGACCGGCGCCGCCGGCCCGAGCGGCAACCGCTACGGCGATGCCGCCGGGCATAGCTGTCTGGCCGTGAGCGGTCCCGTCGAGCTCGTCGCCACGATCGAGACCGGCGGCACGGATCGGATCACGAACATGCGGACCTTCGCCCGCGCCCTCCTCGACCTGCTGGGCGATGCCCTGGCCGGTCGGCGCTGAGCACCGCAATCCGTCCGGGCGTCTGGACGCGACCGGGTACGGCCCGGCCAGGGCGGACGGCCAGTCGCTGGAACGGGGATGCCGACGCGACGTTCCGACCTCTCGGACGGGACCGCGCCAGGAGATCAACGTGCCTCAGAGACACCCGCTCCGGTTGTGGGTCGTGCGCCATGGCGAGAGTTCCGGGAATGTCGCCCGCGACGCCGCGCAGGCCGCGGGCGCTGCCCGCATCGACATCCCGGAGCGCGATGTGGACGTGCCGCTCAGCGCGCTCGGTCACCGCCAGGCCGAGGCGCTCGGGCGCTGGTTCGCCAGTTTGCCCGACGATGAGCGCCCGAACCTCGTCCTCGCCTCGCCGTACCGGCGAGCGGTCCAGACGGCCGAACACATTAAGGGTGCGGGCGGTCTGGCCTCCGGCACGCCGCGGCTGTTGATCGACGAGCGTCTGCGCGAGAAGGAGTTCGGCATCCTCGACCGGCTGACCCGGGTCGGGATCGAGCAGCAGCATCCCGAACAATCCGCGTTGCGGCACGATCTCGGCAAGTTCTACCATCGCCCGCCGGGCGGCGAGAGCTGGTGCGACGTGATCCTGCGCCTGCGCAGTTCCCTCGACACGATCGGCCTGCACCATGACGGACGCCGGATCCTGCTCGTCGCCCACCAGGTCGTGGTTTTGTGCCTGCGCTACCTGCTGGAGGGGATGACCGAGGCCGAGATCCTCGCCGTCGATGCCGAGGGCGATGTGCTGAATTGCGGCGTGACGGAGTATGCGTTCTCGGCCACGGCCGCCCCCGACGGCGGGTTGGCCCTGGTCCGCTACAACTTCGTCGCACCCCTTGAGGCGGGGGGCGCCCCCGTTACCTCCGAACCAGATGCCGAAGCGGCCGCGACGTGATCCCTCACGGAGCCGGCGCAGGGCGACCGGGGGATCCATGAGCACCGTCACGCCGGTCACCGAGCACGTCCTGCGGACCATGGCCCCGCCCGAGCCCGACGGCGACAGCAAGGACGGAAGGGGCCGGGTCCTCATCGTGGCAGGGTGTACGGGCCTGCCGGGCGCGGTGTTGCTCGCCGCCCATGCCGCGCTCCGGGTCGGCGCGGGGAAGCTGCAGATCGCGGTCTGCCGGGACCTGGCGATCCCGATCGGGATTGCGGTGCCCGAAGCGCTGGTGATCGGGCTGCCGCAGACCGACGACGGCGGTATCGATAAAGCCTGTGCCGCCGATCTCGCGCAGCGGGCGGAACGCGTCGATGGGGTCCTGGTCGGCCCCGGCATATCCGAGGATGCGGATGCCGAAGCCGTGACCGCCGCCCTGATCCGGGGCGCCGGCGAAGCGGCCCTCGTCCTGGATGCCGGCGCCCTCGTGGCGTTGCGGGCCGAGCCGGATCTGACCCGGCGCTTGTCCAAGCCGGCGATCATCACCCCGCATGCCGGCGAGATGGCGCAGCTCCTCGGGGAGGAGCGCGACGCGATCGAGGCGGATCCGCTGGCGGCGGCGCGGCGGGCGACCGAGCGCTTCGGCACGGTCACTGTGATGAAGGGCGGGCGGACGCACGTCGTCGCCCCGGACGGCAGGGCCTGGTGCTACGAGGTCGGCCATGTCGGGTTGGCGACGTCGGGCTCCGGCGACACGCTGGCCGGACTCGTCGTCGGCCTGCTGGCCCGCGGTGCCGCGCCGGAAGCGGCCGCCCTCTGGAGCGTCTACGCCCATGGCGAGGCCGGCCGCCGGCTCGCCCGCCGCTACGGCGGCATCGGCTTCATGGCCCGCGAGATCCCGGGCGAGGTGCCGTGCATCCTCGCCGAGATGATGACCTAGCGCCTGCAGCCTACGGAGATCATCCTGTGCCGTCCTCGCGAGCGCGGCGAAGCGACCCCGTGCCGCGCGCGATCCCCGAACCTTGGCGCTTCCCTGGTTTGCTTCGCTGCGCTCGCCAGGACGGATGAGGCCGAGCCTCACTCCGCGGCGGTCGCCGATACACCATCCGCTCCGAATTGCGCCGCGTGCAGGCGCCGGTAGACGCCGTCGGCATCGAGCAGCGCCGCGTGCCGCCCCTGCTCGACGATGCCGTCCTCGCCCAGAACCACGATGCGGTCGGCGTCGCGGATCGTCGCCAGCCGGTGGGCGATGACCAGCGTCGTGCGTCCCCGCGCGAGGTCGGCGAGCGCCTGCTGGATCTCGCGCTCGGTCTGCGTGTCGAGGGCGGAGGTCGCCTCGTCAAGGATCAGGATCGGCGGGTTCTTGAGGAACACCCGGGCGATGGCGATGCGCTGCTTCTGCCCGCCGGACAGGCGCACGCCGCGCTCGCCCACCACCGTGTCGAGCCCGGCGGGGAGGCCATCGATGAGCGCGCCGAGCCGGGCGCGACGGGCGGCCTGGTCGATCTCGGCCTCGCTCGCGTCGAGGCGGCCATAGGCAATGTTCTCGCGGATCGTGCCGGCGAACAGGAACACGTCCTGCTGCACGATGCCGATCTGCCGCCGCAGGGAGGCGAGGGTCAGGTCGCGCACGTCGATGCCGTCGATCGTCACCCGCCCCGCCGCAACCTCGTAGAAGCGCGGCAGCAGGGCGCACAGCGTCGTCTTGCCGACGCCCGACGGGCCCACGAACGCGACCGTCTCCCCGGCCGCAATCGTCAGGTCGAGGCCGGCGAAGATCGGGCGGCCGGTATCGTAGCCGAAGCTCACGCCCTCGAAGCGGATGTCGCCGCGCAAGGCTCGCGCCTCGATCGCATCCGGACGATCGACGATGTCGGGCTCGGTCGCGAGCAGTTCCTGGTAGCGACGGAAGCCCGCCACCCCCTTGGGGTAGGTCTCGATCACCGCGCCGATCTTCTCCAGCGGGCGGTAGAACACGCCGACCAGCAGGAGGAAGCCGACGAAGCCGCCGGCCGTGAGATCGCCGCGGACCACGAAGGCCGCGCCGCCGAGCAGCACGGCGATCTGGACCAGGCGCAGGCCGAGATAGTTGATCGACAGGCTGGCCGCCATGAGGCGGTAGGCTTCGAGCTTGGTGTCGCGGTAGCGGGCGTTATCGCGGGCGAACAAGGCGCGCTCGTGCTGCTCGTTGGCGAAGGCCTGCACGACCCGGATCCCGCCGACATTCTCCTCGATGCGGGCGTTGAAGGCGCCGACCCGGCCGTATTGCGTCTGCCAGTTCCGGGTCATCCGCCCGCCGTAGCGGAGGCTCACGAAGGCGATGACCGGCAGGATCGCGCCGGTGATCAGCGCAAGCGTCGGGTGGACCCAGACCATCAACCCGAAGGCGCCGACCAGCGTCATCACGGCGATGAACAGATCCTCGGGCCCGTGATGGGCGACCTCGCCGATCTCCTCGAGATCCTTCGTCACCCGGGCGACGAGGTGGCCGGTCTTCTGTCCGTCGTAGAACCGGAACGAGAGCTTCTGCAGGTGGTCGAAGGCCCGGGCCCGCATCGTCGTCTCAATGTTGATGCCCAGCACGTGGCCCCAATAGGTCACCACCACCATCAGGCCGGCATTGGCCACGTAGACCAGCGCGAGACCGCAGGCCGCCAGCAGGATCAGGCTCCAATCCTGCTGCGGCAGCAGCCGGTCGACGAAGATCTTCACCGCGATGGGAAAGCCGAGCTCCAGCAGGCCGGACAGGACCGCGCAGCCGAAATCCGTCAGGAACAGCGCCCGATGCGGCCTGTAATAGGCGAGGAAGGCCTTCAGCATGATCCGCGGGTCAGCGCTCGGTGGCGCGTTCGAGGGGGCAGAGCGCCCCACAGGACGGGACGCCCGGAAGGCGGTGACGCAGGCAGCAGACGCGCCGCCGGCGGCAGCCCGACGCGTCCGCGCACAGGGCCTGCGCGAGGGGGTTCCTACCGCAGGCGAGGTCGCCGCGCCATCCGAGCCGTGTCGCGGCCGCCGGGCAGGTCGGCTCGCCCGCGCAGCCCAACTCCCCGGCGACGTAGTCGAGGATCACCGCGGCGTTCCCCCATAGGACCCGGGGGGCGATCCCGCACCTTGCGTGGCACATGTCGACGAAGGGGCGCAGATGGCCCTCGACCAGGCCCGCGAGGCCGGACGCGCAGCCGGACCGGCAATCCGGCGTCTCTGCCGGGACCAGGAGGCGGGCCGGTCGGCCGGCGTCATCGAGTTCGAGGCGCGTCGTGTCGAAGGCGAGCGGCAGGGGACGCCCGAGACAGGCCAGGGCGGTCAAGGCCGGCGTGGCGAGGGCGGCCAGATAGAACTGGCTCCAGTACGAGACGAGGACGCGTCGGTCGACCGCACCGTAGCCCGCTCCGAAGGTCGAGAGGGTCGTCTCGAACACTCCGGGATCGCGCAACGCGGCCACCGGCAGCGCGGTCGCCCCGCCGGGCCCGACGGCGACACCGTGACGGTACGTCTCCAGCGACGCGGGAACGCGCGCGGCGATCTCGTCAATCATCGCGTCCCCGCCCCGTCGGCCCGGAGGGTCCGATCCACCGTCACCAGCAGCCAGGCCACCGCCGCCGCGTAGAGGGGCAGCGTCGCGCCGAAATAGGACGGCCATCCGGCCCATTCGGCCAGAGCCGGGGCGGCGACCCGCAGGGGCATCGCGGCGAAGAAGGCCGCGCCGAACAGCAGCGCGTAATCCGTGGCCGGCCGCGGCCCCTGCGCCCAGCGGTAGATCATGTTGAACACCGGAACACCCAGGATCCCGCCGCAGAGGAAATTCAGGATCGTCGCCGCGATCGCCAGCTCTACCGCGCCGGCCGCGCAGGCCGACGCCATCAGGCCGCCGGAGACCAGGACGCCGAACGCCCCGAAGGCGATCAGCCGCACCGTGCCGAAGCGTGCGGCGAGGCCGCCCGCGACGAGCGCCATGACGAGGTTGATGGCCGGCAGGACGGTGCCGGTGAGAAAGCCGACCTGCGCCAGCGGCACGCCGAGGTCGAGGAGGGCCAGCGTGTTGGGGCCGGACAGCAGGTAGGAAGCGGCGAAATACGCGCCCAGCACCAGGATCCGCGCCGCAAGCGCGCGCAGCCGCGCGAACGAGCCCGACCACCGCTCGGGTACGCCGCCGACCCCGTGGAGACGCGCCTCCGGGTAGCCGAGGATCGGCAGGAGGCACAGCGCGTCCAGGGCCGCGCAGGCCAGGACCGCCAGGCGCCATCCGAGGAGATCGTAGGACCCGACCAGGATCCCGACGCCGAGAATGCCGCCGAGGGACGCGCCGCAGAGCTTGGCCGAGGCGACGAAGGCCCGCCGCTCCGCCGGCACGGTCTCGACGACCAACGCCTCCAGCGCGATGTCCATGGTGGCGACGCAGGCGCAGGCCGCGACCGCCAGCAGGAGCAGCGCCAACAGCGGCCAATGCTCGCCGAAGCTGAGGACGCCCAGGAGCAGCACCGTCGCGCCCTGCGCGGCCACGATCCACCCGACGCGGTGATCGAGGAACGGCAGGCGGACCCGGTCGAGGATGGCGGCCCACAGGAAGGTGAGACCCACCGGCAGATTGATGAGCTGCAGCAGCCCGATTTCGGCCAGTTCCAGGCCCCGGACACGCAGGATCAGCGGCGCCCCGCCCGACAGGAAGCCGAGGGTGGCGCCGAAGGTCATATACAGACAGAAGAACGGCGCCAGCGGGCGCATGCCGGACAGAAACCTGTCCAACCTCACCCGAACGCTCCCGACGGCAGCGGGGCTCACCACCTGCAGCATCGCGCGCCCCTGCGAGAGGGACGGCACTGACCCGCCCTACGGTGACGCTCGAACCCCGATCCGTCCTGACTTCGCCAGTTTATAATCAAACTAATTCAATATTGCGCCTCTGATCATTCATTTAGACGTGACACAAGGCTCGGAGCAAGGCGATCGCGCCGACAAATCCATAGCAACGACCCAGCAGAATGGGTGTCGATAGGACAGCTCATCTCACCCGGGGACGACCTGTCGATCGACCGGCCGCGACGCTCATCGTCCGCAAAGGCCTGCCGCGGGGACGAAGACGCTCAGCGGCTTTCCCCGGTGTCATCGCGCCAACGCGGCTCGAAAGTGAGGCTCGCGCCCAGCAGGTCCCTCTCGGAAGGATGACGGGCGGGAGAAACCGGCGAGACGGGCGTCAGAGCACCTCGACGCGGGTCCCCACCGGGACCCGGTCGTAGAGGTCAACCACATCCTCGTTCATCATCCGGATGCAGCCCGACGAGACCGACTGGCCGATCGTCCCCGGCTCGTTCGTGCCGTGGATGCGGTAGAGCGAGGAGCCGAGATAGAGCGCGCGGGCGCCGAGCGGGTTCTCGGGACCACCGGCCATGTGCCGCGGCAGGTCGGGACGGCGGGCGAGCATCTCGGCCGGCGGTGTCCAGTCGGGCCATTCGGCCTTGCGGCTGACGGTCTTGAGGCCGCTCCAGGCGAAGCCCGGACGACCGACGCCGATCCCGTAGCGCAGCGCCCGCTGCCCAGGCTGAACGAGATAGAGGTGCTTGGCGGCCGTATCGATCACGATCGTCCCAGGCCGCTGAGGCCCGGCGAAGGCGACCTCCTGGCGCCGGTATTCCGGCCCGACCTCCCGGGCGATGCGGCCCGGATCCGCCTGGGGGACGCCGTAGGCTTGCTGCGGTGGGAGAGCCTGCAGGGGCTCCGGCTCGGCTGGCAGGAGTTCGCCGGAATATGCCGCCACCCGCTGCGGCGCGGCCGAGCGTTGCGGCCAGCCGCGGCCCCCTCCCCCGGCTTGACCGGTCACGAGATATTCGATGAGGCCGCCGCCATAGCCGCTGCCTTCGGCATAACGCGCCTGCTGCGCCGACGCGGCGGTGCATAGCCACCCCGTGGCCACGACGGCACACAGACCCAGACGGACCGAACCACGCATCGGCGAACGCTCCCGTGGGGGCAGAGGCCCCGATTCGGGGACGATCCACCCGCGACCGGGCGTTCCGGTGAATCAACATGGTGAATCACGCCGCGCCGTCCCCGCCCTCCCCGAATGCGCGCGATCAGCGTGAATCGTTAGTAAAACCCTGCGTGCCACAACCACCGATAGGTCAAATGTCGCTGGGGCATAGAAATCGTCGTCGGATGAAGTTGGCAGTCACAGTCCGCTAACCGATTGTGGTAGAGAGTTGCCACCACGGATCCTGAAGGCTCACGCCCCGACGATGACCCAAAAGCGCTATCGTATCGAAGACAGCCTCGGGCTTCCCGGGGTCTTACCCGCCGCACCGGCTCCGGAGGCCTCGAATGAGCGGCTGGACGAGATCCTGAGCGCGATCATGGATCTGCGCCGCATCACGCAGATGAGCGCGGACGAGACGATCGAGACGTGCCGGCGTGAGCTGCACGATGCGCTGGCGATGCGCTCCGAACTCGACCTGATGAAGGAGGCGATCACCCGGACCAAGTCCGAGCTGGCGACGCTTCACCGCTCCGAGAACAGCGGCAAGGGCATGCGCCGCGCGGCGGACGAGCTCGACGCGGTGGTCGAATCAACCGAGCGCGCCACGACGCAGCTGCTGAACGCGGTCGAGGAGATCGAGTCGAATGCCGGCATGCTGTACACGGCGAATTTACCGCCGGGCATGAAGCAGCATGTCGACATCATCCAGGAGCGGGTGATCTCGGCCTACGAGGCCTGCAACTTCCAGGATCTGACCGGCCAGCGGATCAACAAGATCGTCGGCGTGATGAAGTTCATCGAGGAGCATCTCGATCGGCTGATCGCAGCCTGGACTCAGCTGGACAGCTTCCGCGACCTGATCACCGTGATGCCGGTCCCGACCGCGCTGGACGACGAGAGCAGCCTGCTCAACGGGCCGAAGCTCGACGACGATCCGGGCCACGTCGACCAGAACGACATCGACTCCCTGTTCGACTGATCCGGTCGGACGGGTCCGGCGCGGTAATTTTGTCGGCCAACCCGGTCCCACTCGGGGGCAGGAACGCTTAGATCTGCGGTATGAACCGCAGAGCCCTCTCAGACCTGCCCCCCGACACCTTCGACGACGGCCGCGACGCCGATCGCGAGGAGAGCGCCGGCGAGTCCGAGGCCGCGCTGTCCGCCGAGGATTCGCCGGAGATCGATTTCGATTTCGATCCGGGCGCGGTCCAGGCCGGCACCGAGGTGATCCGTCGGTTCTGGTCGACGCTGCCGAACTCCCCCGGCGTCTACCGGATGTTCGACCATCGCGGCGACGTCCTCTACGTCGGCAAGGCGAAGAACCTGAAGGCCCGCGTCGGCTCCTACGCCCGCGGCCAGGCGCATTCGAACCGCATCGCCCGGATGATCTCCCAGACGGCGGCGATGGAGTTCGTCACCACCGCCACCGAGACCGAGGCGCTGCTCCTCGAAGCCAACCTGATCAAGCAGCTCAAGCCCCGCTTCAACGTGCTGATGCGGGACGACAAATCCTTCCCGTACATCCTGGTCACAGCCGACGGGCCGGCGCCGCAGATCGTCAAGCACCGCGGCGCGCGGCGGCGGAAGGGCAATTATTACGGCCCCTTCGCCAGCGTCTGGGCGGTCAACCGCACGGTCAACGCCCTGCAGCGGGCCTTCCTGCTCCGCACCTGCACCGACAGCTATTACGAGAACCGCAGCCGGCCCTGCCTGCTGTTCCAGATCAAGCGCTGCTCCGGCCCCTGCACCGGCGAGATCGGGACCGACGACTACGCCGCGATGGCGGATGCGGCGCGCGCCTTCCTGGCCGGCAAGTCCAACGCCGTGAAGGACCGGATGCGCGCCGAGATGCAGGAGGCGTCCGAGGCGCTGGAGTTCGAGCGCGCCGCCCGCTACCGCGACCGGATCGCGGCGCTCTCGGCGATCCAGGGGGTGCAGGGCGTCAACACGCAGGGCGTCGAGGAGGCCGACGTGTTCGCCCTCGACGAGCAGGCCGGGCAGTTCTGCATCGAGGTGTTCTTCTTCCGCAACTTCCAGAACTGGGGCAACCGCGCCTACTTCCCGAAGGCCGACCGGTCGATGACGGCCGAGGAGGTGCTGGGCTCGTTCATCAGCCAGTTCTACGACGACAAGCCCGCGCCCCGCACGGTGCTGACCAGCCACCCGATCGAGGATGCCGAGCTGGTCGCCGCCGCCCTGTCGAGCCGGGTCGATTACCGGGTGGAAATTCACAAACCGAGCCGCAGCGAGCGGAAGAACCTCGTCGACTACGCCCAGCGCAACGCCAAGGAGGCGCTGGCGCGGCGGCTCGCCGACACCGCCTCGCAGGGCAAGCTGCTGACGGCCCTGGGACAGGCCTTCGGCATGGACCGGACGCCGCGGCGGATCGAGGTCTACGACAACTCGCACATCATGGGCACGAACGCGGTGGGCGGGATGATCGTCGCCGGCCCGACCGGGTTCATGAAGACGCATTACCGCACCTTCAACATAAAGTCGGAGGAACTGACGCCGGGGGACGATTACGGCATGATGCGCGAGGTCCTGCAGCGGCGCTTCAAGCGCCTCGTCAAGGAGGCGCCCCGCACCGAGCGCGAGGCCGCCGTCGCGGCGGCCGAGGGTGTGGACGCCGAGCCGATTCCGGCGCCCGCGGAGGATAGCGAGGCGTTTCCCGCCTGGCCGGACCTGGTGCTGATCGACGGCGGCAAGGGCCAGCTCGACGCCGCCCGCACGGCGCTCGACGAGATCGGCGTGTCGGACGTCCCGTTGGTCGGCATCGCCAAGGGCCGCGACCGGGATGCCGGGCGCGAGACGTTTTTCGTGCCGGGGCGGCCGCCGTTCAAGCTTCCGCCGCGGGACCCGACGCTCTACTTCGTGCAGCGGCTGCGCGACGAAGCCCACCGCTTCGCCATCGGCAGCCACAGGGCCAAGCGCAAGCGTGAGATGATCAAGAATCCCTTGGACGAGATCGCCGGCATCGGCCCCAGCCGCAAGCGCGCGCTGCTGCACCATTTTGGGACCGTGAAGGCGATCGAGCGGGCCGCCTTCGAGGATCTGGCCAAGACGCCCGGGGTCAACGCCGCGACCGCGCGCGCCGTCTACGATTTCTTCCATGCCGGCGCCTGAGAATCCCGCCGTCCCGGCCGCGCCCGCGGCCGAGACGTTGACGCCCGGGCCAAGCTCTGATTTCACCCCGTCGATGAACGCCGTCCTTCCCCGACGACGGTCGCCGGCCTGGACGCTCGCGAATTGCCTGACCTACGGGCGCCTCGTCGCGGTGCCGGTGATGGTCGCATTGCTGTTCTGGCCCGACTCGCACACCGCGCGCTGGACCGCGCTGGGCGTTTTCGTGGCGGCCGCGATCACCGACTATCTCGACGGGTATGTCGCGCGGACCTACCACCAGAGTTCCGCGCTCGGCCGCATGCTCGACCCGATCGCCGACAAGCTGCTGGTCTCGGCCTGCCTGCTGATGCTCGCTGCCGACCACACCATCGTCGGCTCGTCGGTCTGGGCCGCGATCGTGATCCTGTGCCGGGAGGTGCTGGTTTCCGGCCTGCGCGAGTACCTCGCCGAGCTGAAGGTCGGCGTACCGGTCAGCAAGATCGCCAAGTGGAAGACGACCGTCCAGCTCGTGGCGCTCGGCTTCCTGGTGGCCGGCCCCGCGGGCGAGCGGGTCCTGCCCGGCACGGAGGCGATCGGCCTCGCGCTGCTGTGGCTCGCCGCCGCCCTCACGATCTGGACCGGCTGGGACTACATGAGGGCCGGGATCAAGCACGTGATCGACGACCCGCGCTAGGTCATCATCCCGGGACGCGGCTTCCGTGGTCCGACCAGGGCGATGATCGATGGGCGTGGTTGACGGTCCCTTTCCGGCATGGTGACGCGATGAAGCTCGTCTATTTCGCCTGGGTCCGCGAGCGGATCGGCCGCGCCGAGGAGGAGCTGGCGCCGCCGCCGGAGGTCGCCACGGTCACCGATCTGGTTGCCTGGCTGCGCGGGCGGGGCGAGGAATACGCCTACGCGTTCGAGGATCCGGGCGTGGTGCGCGCGGCCATCGACCGGACCCATGCCAAGCCGGATGCGGCCATCGCGGGTGCCGGCGAGATCGCGTTCTTCCCGCCGATGACCGGCGGCTGAGGTCCGGCGATCCCGGCACGTAGTCCGCCGATCTTGAAAGCCGGGGCTTTCCGGGGTCTCTTGCGGTGTCGCTCCGGCCGCGTTTCAAGCCGAACGGCGCGTGGGCCGAGCCGCGTTCCTCTACGGGTTCGGCCCGCTTTTCAGCACATGATCTAACCACCAGAAATTGCGGAACGCTCAAGCTGGGGCCGCCGTTACTCGGGACCGAAATCGGAACCGGAGTTCCCCGATGCGCCACCCCCTCCTCGCCGCCGCTGCCCTGCTCAGCCTCGGTGCCGCCGCCCAAGCCCAGACCACCGTCATCGAGCGCGACCGCCCCGCCGTGGTGGTCGATCGCCCGGCCTCCGAGTCGAAGTCCGTCACCGTCCACGATCATGGCGACGGCTGCGTCAGCAAGACGGTCCGCAAGGAAAACGAGATGGGCGATTCCAAGACCGTGAAGAAAGAATCGTGCGATTGAGTCAGGCACCGTTCGGGACAGACGTGGCCCGGGCGTCGGCTTTCGCGTCTCGGTCGCTCCGCGGAAAGAACACCGCGGAACAGTAACTTAGAGCTGTACCCGATCGGATCGTGATCGGGTACAGCTCTCCGGCAGGGGGCGGCGATGGCGGCCTCGGTCGGGAAGGATACGCGGATGTCGAGTGACGCCCAGATCGTCGAAGTTCTCTCGAAGGTCACCACGGCCACGATCACGACGATCCTGCTGAAGAAGGGTCTGCGCAATGTCTGGCTGCGCGGGACCCGGCCCCTGAGGCCTGGGCAGCCCCGGATCGTGGGCCGCGCCTTCACCCTGCGCTTCGTTCCGGCCCGCGAGGATCTCGCCACCCCCGAATCGTGGTCGTCCCCGACCTCCACCCGCGCGGCGATCGAGGCGATGCCGGCCGGGTGCATCGCCGTCGTGGACGCGATGGGCGTCACCGATGCCGGGATCTTCGGCGACATCCTGTGCGCCCGCATGGCCAAGAAGGGCGTGGCCGCCCTGGTCACGGACGGCGTGATGCGTGACGTTGCCGGCGTACTCGGCACCGGCCTGCCGGTCTGGTGCCAGGGTGCGGCGGCGCCGCCGTCCGTGGCGGGCCTGACCTTCGTGGCCTGGCAGCAGCCGATCGCCTGCGGCGGCGTCGCGGTCTTCCCCGATGACGTGATCGTGGTGGATGAGGACGGGGCCGTGCTGATTCCGGCGGCCCTGCTCGAGACCGTGCTGGAACTCGCCCCGGAGCAGGAGCGGTTCGAGGGCTGGATCATGGAGGAGGTCGGCAAGGGTGCCGCGCTCCCGGGGCTCTATCCGCCAAACGCCGAGAACAAGGCGCGTTACGAAGCCAGCAAAGGCTGAACCGCCGGGCTATCCGGTCATCGATTCGTGCGGGCTGCGACGGTCGCGGGATGGCCCGTCACAGCTCGACCATGACGAGCCCCCTGAGCCTTCCTTCGCAGGCGTCGTGCAGGGCCTGGGGTGCACGCTCCAGCCCTTGGACCTTCGAGCAGGCGAAATGGAGCCCGGCCTCCCGCTGCCAGGCGAGCCATTCCGGAAACCCCTCCGCGCTGTCCCGGTCCGCGCTGTAGCCGCGCAGGGTCATGTCCCTGAGGATCAGCTGGAACGAGTCGAGCTCGACCGGCGCGGCGATGCTGGCGCCCGCCACGTTCAGCTCGGCGGTCAATGCGCCGAGCAGGACGAACCGTGCGCCCTCGCGCGCCGCCCCCGCGGCGGCGGCCAGGTGCTCGCCGCCGACCATATCGACGAACACGTCCACGCCGGCCGGCGCGGCCGCCTTGAGCTGATCGGCGATCGGGCCCCGGTTGCGCAGGATCACCGCGTCGTAGCCGAGATCGGCCTTCATCCAATCGGCCTTGTCCGCGCTGCCGGTGCTGCCGATCACCCGCGCTGCGCCGAGCTTGCGGGCGATCTGCCCGGCCATCGACCCGATCGCGCCGGCCCCGCTCGACACGAAGACGGTGTCGCCGGGACGAACCTGGATGCCCCGGGTCAGGGCCGCGTAGGCGGTCCAGCCATGGCCGAGATAGGCGGCGGGCTCGATCGGCCCTCGGCCGACCGCAACGCAGCGGCCGGCATCGACGACCGCATAATCCCGCCATCCCAGGGGATGGGAAACGAAGGCGCCGACCTCGAATCCGCTCCCGGGCGGGCAGGCCACGACCTCGCCGATCGCGCCATCCGCCAGGGCGTCCCTGGGCCTGAGCGCGGGGAACGGAATGCCCTCGACAGCTTGTGCATCCGGGCTCGCCATGAGCTGGGTTGAGATGGAGACGCGAAACCAGCGATTGCGGATGATCAGGTCGTTCGGACCGGGGCTCGGCAAACCCGTTTCCGTGATCGTGAGATCGTGGGGTTGGATCATCCCGTCGGGATAGGTGAGCAGCCGGACGGCGCGGCAACGCTCGATGACATGGTTCATGGGAACTCCCTGGCGGGATTGCGGGATGCCGGCCGAGCCGCACCCACCCGAATCGACGGCATCATCCCATCAAATGACTGGTGGTCAGTCAAATTTTTTCGAGGGTTTTCAGCTTCATTTCCGTCGACAGGCGCGAGCCGGCCGGGAGCCCCTTTTCAACGCACCGATCCGGGTTCAGGCAGGGCGGATCGCCCGCCCGTCATGGGATCGCACCGTGCCGACCAAGCCCAGGACCAAGCCGCCTCACGAGCGGCGCGAGGATCTGATGAACGCCGCCGAGCGCCTGTTCCTCGATCAGGGCGTGGCATCGACCACGATCGAGCAGATCACCGCCGGGGCGGGGGTCGCGAAGGGCAGTTTCTACCTTCACTTTTCCTCGAAGGAGGATGTGGTCGGCGGGCTGCGCCAGCGCTTTGTCGCCACCCTGCTCGACACCATCAACGCTGCGGTCGAGCGGCGCGCTGACGGAGACTGGAGCGGGAAGCTCGCGGCCTGGGCGACGGCGTGCGGCCGAGGATACGCCGCCTCCGCACGCCTCCACGAGATCGTCTTCCACGACGTGCCGCCGCCCTCGCTGGACGGTCTGGCCGACAACATCCTGATCGACGATCTGACCCGGCTGCTGACCGATGGCGGCCAAGCACAGGCCTGGACGATCGCGGATGCCCGCTTCACGGCGGTTTTCCTGTTCAACGCCCTTCACGGGGTCGGGTTGGACGCCGCACAGACGGGGCGGCTGGATGTGATCGAGCCCAGGATCGTGGAGCATTGCTTCCGGCTGGTGGGGCTGCTGGCCCCGGGAGAGAGCGCTGCAGACGGATATGGTGCTTGAAGTATGCTCGGTCTGTCCTCGACTTATCGACGTCATTCTTCCGACGCCGCCAGGCAATTACCAAACAGTGACTATTTTAATTTACCACCCACACCCACGAATTCGAGATTTTAGACGTTGAACTAGATCGAAAAAAGACCGTTTGACGGCATCGTTGGCTTCGAGAGCAAGAAACGGGTTGGCCACCCCGGCCGCGGATTCATAGGCTCGGATCGACCTGTTGGAGATCCGCCATGCCGCCCGCCGGGACTCACGCCATGTCCGCGCCCGAATGGGCGATGCTGCTTGGCCTGTCCGTCCTCTGGGGCGGCTCGTTCTTCTTCACCGGCGTCGCGCTTGCCGGGCTGCCGCCCCTCACCCTGGTGGTTCTGCGGGTCGGGCTCGCCGCCCTGATCCTGAACCTGATCCTTCCGCTGACCGGGACACGTCTGCCGGGCACGCGCGACATCTGGGCCGCGTTCCTCGGCATGGGCCTCTTGAACAATGTCCTGCCCTTCAGCCTCATCGTCTGGGGCCAGACCCATATCGCGTCCGGCCTCGCCGCCATCCTCAACGCCACGACGCCGCTTTTCACGGTCCTCGTCGCCCACCTGCTCACCTCCGACGAGCGGATGACCGGCAACCGGCTTGCCGGCGTGCTGGTGGGCTTGGGCGGCGTCGCCGTGATGGTCGGCCCCGCCGCCGTTGCGGGATCCGGCGCGGGGTTCCTGGCCCAGCTCGCCGTGCTGGGTGCGGCCCTGTCCTACGCCGGCGCCAGCGTATTCGGGCGGCGCTTCAAGCGGATGGGCGTCCCACCCCTCGCGGTGGCCACCGGGCAGGTCACCGCCTCGGCTCTGGTGCTGTTGCCGGCTGCGCTGACGATCGACCACCCCTGGACCCTGCCGATGCCCGGCGCGCCCGTCTGGGGCGCGGTCTTCGGCATCGCCACGTTGTCCACCGCACTCGCTTACGTGCTGTATTTCCGGATCCTGGCGCGGGCGGGGGCGACGAACCTCTCGCTCGTCACCTTTCTGATCCCGGTCTCGGCGATCCTGCTGGGCGCCCTGGTCCTGGGCGAGCGCCTCGAAAAGCGGCACTATCTCGGCATGGCCCTGATCGGCGGCGGCCTGGCGGCCATCGACGGCCGCCTCCTCCGCAGGGTCCGCGCCGCCGACGGATCGTGAGTTCAGCCCGCGTGTTACCGCCAGCCGGCGTCGATGAAGTAATTGTGCCCGGTGCACATGCGGGCATCGTCGGAGGCGAGGAACAGCACCAGGGCGGCGACGTCGGAAGGCTGGATCCGCCCGTCCAGGCACTGCGAAGCGACGATCTCGGCCTCGCCCTCGGGGGTATACCAGCGCTCCTGACGGGGCGTCTGGACGTTGCCGGGCACGACCGCGCAGACCCGGATGCGGTCCCGGCCGAGGTCGCGGGCAAGCGCCCGGGTCATCCCCTCGATCGCCGCCTTGGCGGTCTGGTAGACGGCCAGCTCCTTCAGGCCGAGATGCCAGCTGATCGAGCCGAAGTTCAGGATCACGCCGCCGCCGGCCCGGCGCATCGCCGGTACGGCGGCCTGCGCGGCGAAGAACAGGTGACGGAGATTCACCGCCATCCGGTCGTCCCAATATTCGGGCGTGACGTCCTCGAGCTTGTGGCGGTCGTCGTTGCCGGCATTGTTGACCAGGACGTCGAGCCCGCCGAGCGCGGATTCGGCCCCAGCCACCAGGGCGCGGACGGCGTCGACATCGGTGAGATCGCAGCGGCGGTAGAGCGGCGGGTGCGCCGCACCGGGGGACAGGCGCGCGACCAGGGCTTGCGCCGCCTCGTCGGCGATGTCGCAGAACACGACGCGGGCACCCTGGGCAACGAAGGCTTCGACCAAGCCTTCACCGATCCCGGAGGCGCCACCCGTCACCAGCACGCGTTTCCCGCGAAGAGTTGGGTAGATGGCGTGCGTCGAGGGTGAGGACATCGGCAAGTCTCCGAAGGCTGAGACGGCGCAGAATCGCCGACTCGGCGCCATCTCTTCGAAGAGTCGACGATTCGCACCGCCGCCGCAATCCTGTCCCGGTCCCCGGACGATCCGCGCAAGTCGGCGGCCATTGTCCAAACGTTAACGCTTTCGGAATCACATCGCCGCGTCTTCTAGAAAGGAACACGCGATGCCCCTGCGCCTGGAACTCAAGCCGCTCGAGCGGCTGATCATCAACGGCGCGCTGATTCGCAACGGCGACCGGCGCTCGACCTTCCTGATCGAGACGCAGTGCAAGTTCCTGCGCGAGAGCGAGATCATCACGGAGAGCGAGGCCGACACGGCCTGCAAGCAGATCCACCTCACGCTGACGGTGATCTACCTCGCCGACGACCCAGCGGCGGGGATCGACCTGTTCTTCCGGCAGGCCGGGGAGCTGATTCGTCTGATGCCGGCGGCGGCGCCGCAGATCGCCGCCATCGCCGAAGCCGTCGAGGCCGGCACGTTCTATCCGGCGATCAAACTCGGCCGGAAGCTCGTGGAATGGGAGGCCGGGATACTCGCCCAGGCGCTGCCGGCCGGGCCGCCCGAGCCCGGCGCGGCCGCCTGACCGCGCCGTCCGGGTCTCAGCCCAGATTGCCCTGGAGGCCGGCGGCGATCTCGTTGTTGATCTGCACGAGGTTGGCGATCTTCTCCGGGGTCGGCTCGATCATCGTGTCGACGCAGCTGCGCAGCACGAACACGCCCAGGTTGCCGATGCCCTGCTTGATATCGGCCGGCAGCGGGTTCTCGTCGGCGGTCGCCTCGCTGGCCAGGATGGTCCAGACGCGCTGGTTGAACGACAGGGCCTCGTTCAGGCGCTTGGTGTCGCCGGCGGCGAGCCCGTGGCTGGCGCCGATCAGCTGCTGGGCCGCCTTCAGCAGGACCGCCGATTCGGCTTCGCGCGGCGTCAATGCGGACCGGGACGTCCGGGCATAGGCGTTGGCGGCGTAGTTCATAGGCGGTCCAGCCCTATCGCATCAGACCTGCCGGGTGGGCAGGCTTGCGTGTAGCTGTCGCAGATCAAGTGTTAAGGCCGCGTGAGCATCCGTCCGCCATGATGCCGCCGGGTTGGACAGAGACCAGGGATTGTGGTCGCGGAATGCCGGCCACCGGATCGCGTCAGAGATGCTGAACTTCTTGCTTGGAACCGTTGCCGGCGGCCTGATCGCCGCCGTACTGACCATCGCGGCAGCCCGGCAGCCGGAGGTTCAGGCGCGTCTCGGGCTACGACCGGCCCCGGTTGTGGCGGCGCTCGCGGCGGTGACCAAGCCGCGCGAGCCGGATTGCGTCAAGCCGCACGAGGCGCCCACCGTCGGGAGCCGGGATATGCTGTTCAACCGCCAGCGGTTCTGGTCGGTCGCGCCCTGATGTCAGAGCGTCCCGATCAGCACGAGCAGCATCGTCGTGGCGACGGTGGTGCTGATGAAGCCGCAAAGAGCGGCCGCGAAGGACGGGCCGGTGCGATCGGTGGTCGGGGCCTGGAGATCGGACGACAGCAGGGCGGTGGTCATCGGCGCATAACCTTGTCGGCGACGTGCGTCGCTATGTCGGGATGATGCTGCGGGGCCTGAACGTACGAGGTGCGCGGACGCACCCGGTCAGTCGCAGCGGTTGATTTTCTTGGCGATGCGGAGGCCGCGCAGCTCGCTGCGCAGATCGATGGCCACCACGCCCTCGCCGCAGCGCTCGAAAGCGTCGCGGGCGTCGTCGTAGCGGTCGCCGACCTCGTCCAGCGTGTCGCAGACGCGGTCATGGTTACCCAGCCGCGCCTCTTGGCGCGCCTGGAAGCGCAGGGCGTTGGCCTCATCGACCTTGCGCTGGGCCTCGAGGCACGCCGGCAGGGCCAGCGCCGAGGAGGCCAGAGCGAGGAGCGACAGGGCACCGGCCAGGGCCGTCTTGGCGAGGCCGGTCGTCAGGGAGAAGCCGTAGCGGGAAGAGTCCGAACGGGCGCTCACGGGAATACTCACGACTTGGTTTCTATGGTGGCCCCACAAGACGAGGCCGCCGGGTTTCTCGGGACGGCGCGTATCCATCCCCTCTCTGTCCGCTGAAACGGTGAAGCTGCTGTGAAGGTTCCGACTGAACTACGCCTTCCGGCGTAGGCGCCCGGTGCGGATTGCGCAGAGGCCTGCGACGGCCGGACCCGCCGGATCGGCCCGGCATCGCACGGCTATGCCATCGCCTCGCGCGCTCCGCGACCGCACCCGCTCAGGTTGAGCACGCCCCGATCCATCCCGTCCAAGCTGCAGGACGCCCAGTGGCCGGCACCATGATCGCGTCCGCCACCGCAATGCCGTCTGAGAAGCGCGTCGCGATAGAACATCCGACCTAAGGCACCGCCCGTTCTCTCAACAGGTGGCTCCGCGCTAGAGTATCGAGCGACCCAGACGGCATGACGCCGAAGCGAAGAACCCGTCCACCACGGCGCGGATGGCGTCACACGCACTGAACCCTTGCTAAGGCCATGAACAAAAGCGCTCTGGCACCCCTCATCATCTTTGTTCTTGCAGGCTTCAGCGGCACGGACAATTTTCCGGCCCAGGAATACCGAACCCTCACGGTTGCCGACTGGCCGCTCAAGTTCGTCCAACATGATTTCGACGCCTTCTGCTATTCGACCTATCGCTGCGCGGTCCGATACAACGGATTCACATTCGCGGATGACCCGGACGACAAGCTGCAGATCTCGTCGGCGTCCTTGGGCAGCGGTTACCCGGACAATTTGAAGGCCAGCTATCTCGGCGTGCCGAATTTCCCGATGCCGGCCGACGTCTCATGGCGCTCCGCGGATGGCACTGCGCATCACGCCGAGGTCGACATCGCACACATATTTGCCGGCGGCCTGATCAAGCACAACGCGAAGCGCGAGGACATCGCGGAAGGCGTTTCGATCACGAATCCGGAAATCATCCTCGAAGTCAACGACAGGACGATCAACGTCTACATGCGGGCGCACATCCCGATGAAAACGTTGCAGATCCCCGGCAATCGCTACAGCGATTACAGGGCCGATCTCGTCCTGGCATGGAGCAGGACATACTAGAGCGCTCCCGCTCAAGCAGCCCCGCTTCGACGCAGGAGAGTGCGTCAAACCAACATATCGGGGCCGCTCGCAATCGCACTGTTCCGCGCCGAGCAGGCCCCACTTCCGCGGTGCGGGAGCTCGAAAGTTGGCTACGCCTTCCGGCGGAGGCGCGAGGTGAGGATGGCCGAGAGGCCGACCGGGGCCGGCCCCATCGGGTCGACCCCGACATCGTACTGCTTCGGCATCGGCTTGAGCTTGCCGTGGCTGTGCCCGTGCAGGTTGAGCGCACCCCGGTTCATGCCGTTCCAGGTCCGGAATGCGTAGTGGCACAGCACCACCATCCGGTCCTCGACCAGGAGTTCCGCGTAATGGCGCACGGAGGCCCAGCCCGGAGCCCCCAGTGTGTCGGGGCCGTCGTTGTTGCCGACGATCAGGTGCTTCTCGCCATTGAGCCCGTCGAGGATCTCGCGGATCCGTGCGCCGCTCGGGCCGAGCGCGAAATCCCCGAGGTGCCAGACGGTGTCGCCCGGGGCCACCGCGGCGTTCCAGGCGGCGATCAAGCCGGCATCGTGGGCGTCGAGGTCCGGGTACGGCCGGTGGTCGAAGCGCAGGGCCCGTTGGTCGCCAAAATGGGTATCGCCCGTGAAGAAGGTGGCCACCGATCCGCTCCGTGGAATGTCCGCCCACCCGCCTATCCGTCAGCGAGAGCATCCGCCGGCGACCTGGATGCCGGCGCGGTCACAAGCGCTGACGCAGATCGAGGACCGAGAGGCGGGCGCGCTGGCGGCACAGAGGGTCTACCGCACCACGGCGCGCATCGTGATGTGCCGAAGCGTAGCGGCGGCTGGGTTGGCGCAGCGCCGATCGGGTCCGGCTCCGGCCCCCACCTTGCGCGCAAACGAGGCTCGCTTCATGCAAGATCGGCTTGTTGTTCTGCCAGCCTTGAAGCAAGAAATGTAAGAAATTTACATTTCTACAGGCACCTCAGACCGGATCATCTGCGCAGAAGAATTTTGTATTGCGATGTTACGGGCCAGACATTAGCGCAGGCACAGCGTTCGCTACCTCCGGGGCGTTGATGATCGCGGGTCCGCTTGCGCTCTCGCCCGCTATGCATGAGCACCCGTGGTCCATCTCCGTCAGGCTGACCTGCACAACCGTCTCCTCCGGGCCCTCGATCCCGAGGATTTCGCGGTCCTGCAGCCTGCGCTGCGCCCGGAAGACATGCTGCTGCGGCAGATGTTGATCGCCCCCCACACGCGGATCGACACGGTCTACTTCGTGGAATCCGGCATCGTCTCGGTGACCAACGACGGCGCGAGCGGTCGGGTCGAAATCGGGCTGATCGGCCGCGAAGGTCTGGTCGGCGCCAGCCCGATCCTGCTCGGGGACGACCGCACCCCCTACACGCACTTCGTGCAGGCGGCCGGGCACATGCTGTCGGTCGATGCGCAGGTCCTGTCCGGGCTCGCGGAGGCGCGCCCGGCGATGCGCCGCCTCTTCCTGCGCTACATCCACACCCATTTCGCGCAGACCGCGCAGACGGCGTTCGCGAATGCGCGGGGCAACACCGGGACGCGGCTCGCCCGCTGGCTGCTGATGTATCACGACCGCAGCGCGGGCGACGTCGTCACGGTCACGCAGGAATTCATGTCGCTGATGCTGGGCGTCGAACGACCCGGCGTGACCCAGGCGCTGCGCGTGCTGGAGCGGGACGGGCTCGTGCGCACGCATCGCGGTCTCGTCCGGATCGTCGACCGCGATGGCCTGCTCCGCCTCGTCGGCGACAGCTACGGAACGGCGGAGGCCGAATATGACCGCCTGATCGGCGGGCCCACGGCGCCGACCGACTGACGGTCTTGGACGCCGCGACGGCCCGGTGCATCGCGATCCGGCCCACGAGTCTGGGGTGCCGGGCGGCGACGATCGATCCCACCCCCGCCCGGCGATGCGCCGATTGACGCCATCGCGCCCCGGCGCGAAGCCTGCGGACCAAAAGGAAGACGGCGGAGGAACGGGCGATGCTGGGGACGGTCGGGTTCGCGTTCCTGGCGGGGCTCCTGTCGGTTCTGTCGCCCTGCGTCCTGCCGCTGGTACCGATCGTGCTCGGCACCGCGGCTTCGGAGCATCGGCTCGGGCCCGTGGCGCTGGCACTCGGCCTGGCCCTCTCCTTCACGGCCATCGGGCTATTCATGGCGACGATCGGCTTCTCGATCGGGCTCGACGGCGACGTGTTCCGCGGCGCCGGAGCCGTGCTGCTGATCCTCCTCGGCCTGGTGCTGATGCTGCCGCGGCTCCAGGCGCAGGTCGCCACCGCCGCCGGGCCGGTGGGGGCCTGGGCCGAGGACCGGTTCGGCGGGTTCGGGTCCGGGGGCCTGTCCGGCCAGTTCGGCGTCGGCCTGCTGCTCGGCGCGGCCTGGAGCCCCTGCGTCGGGCCGACCCTCGGGGCCGCCTCGCTGCTGGCCGCCCGGGGCGAGCATCTCGGCAGCGTCGCCCTGACCATGCTGGCGTTCGGGATCGGGGCCGCGGCCCCGCTGATGCTGCTCGGCTTCGTCTCCCGCGAGGCGCTGATGCGCTGGCGCGGCGGCCTCGCGGCGGCCGGCAAGGGCGTGAAGGCGGCCCTGGGGGTGGTGATGGTGGCGCTGGGGCTTCTCATCCTCACCGGCACCGACAAGCGGGTCGAGGCCGCGGCGGTCGCCGCCTCGCCGGACTGGCTGAATGCCATCACCACGCGTTACTGACGGGCGCAGCATCGTCCGCCGAAGGCCGGCCTTCCGTCCGGGACGATGCCGGTGAACACCGCCTCGGCGGCCTTGGCCCGGAGTTCCGCATGACCGAGTCCCCCCGTCTGACCAGTCTCGCCCATGGCGGCGGCTGCGGCTGCAAGCTCGATCCGGCGATCCTGCGCCGGCTGCTGGCCGAGCAGCCGGCCGCCGGCCCGTTCGAGCGGCTGCTCGTCGGCAACGAGACCTCCGACGACGCCGCGGTCTGGGCGCTCGACGACGGCACCTGCGTGATCGCCACCACCGACTTCTTCACCCCGATGGTGGACGACCCCGTCGAGTTCGGGCGGATCGCCGCGACCAACGCGATCTCGGACGTCTACGCCATGGGCGGACGGCCGATCTTCGCCCTGGCGATCCTGGGCATGCCGGTGGGCAAGATCGAGCCCGACGTGGTCGCCCGGATCCTGCGCGGCGGCGCCGAGACATGCGCCGAGGCCGGGATCCCGGTGGCCGGTGGCCATTCGATCGATACGCCGGAGCCGATCTACGGGCTCGCGGTGATCGGCACCTGCCGCCGGGAGGCGGTGCGGCGCAACGCCGACGCGCGGGCCGGCGACGCGGTGATCCTGACCAAGCCGCTCGGCGTCGGGGTCTATTCCGCGGCGATCAAGCGCGAGGCCCTGGACGCGGCCGACTATCGCGACTTCGTCGCCACCACCACCCGGCTCAACACGGTCGGCATCGAACTCGCCGCCGAGCCGGCGGTCCATGCGATGACCGACGTGACCGGCTTCGGCATCCTGGGCCACGGGCTCGAGATCGCCCGCGGCGCCGGCCTGACCTTCGCCCTCGAGGCCGGCGCCCTGCCGTTCCTGCCCCGGGCCGAGGCTCTGGTGCAGGCGGGCTTCGTCACCGGGGCCTCGCACCGCAACTGGAACGCGTTCGGCGCCGAGATCGACCTGCCCGCGGGCTATCCCGATTGGCGCCGCCACCTGCTCACCGACCCGCAGACCTCCGGCGGCCTGCTGGTGACCTGCGACGAGCCCCAGGCGGAGGCGATCCTGGCGCGCATCCGGGCGGCCGGCTACGCCGCCGCGGCCCGGATCGGCCGCATGGAGGCCGGCCCTGCCCGCATCCGTGTGGACGGCTGATGGCGCACGCGGTCCGAGAGGCAATCTTCACCCTTCGCGGCCAGACTGAGCGCCCCGCCCGACGCGCGAACCGCCCTTGACCGACGCCGCTTCCTCACCGCCCGCCCACGGCGTCGCCGGCTGGCCGTTCAGCCCCGTCACCGCCGGACCGGGGCGGCCGGCCGCCTTGCCCGACGGGCGGCCCTGGCCGCGGATCCGCGTCGTCACCCTGGCGGATCCCGGCATCGACGCGAAGGCGACCGCCGCCTCGGTCCTGCGCCAGGATTACGCGGAGCTCCGGCACGACCTCGTGCCGCCTGGGTTCGGGCGTGCCCATATCGAAGCAATCCTGGCCGAGCCCGGCTGCGACGCCCTGCTGTGGCTCCGCCCGGGCGATCTCCTCGCGCCGGGGGCGCTCACCGCCCTGGCCCTGGAGGCCGCCCTGACCGGTGCGGCGGCGGTCGCGGGCCTGCGGGTCCTGTTCGCCGATACAATCCTGGAACTCGACATCCCCGGGATGGAGGCTTGGGACGGGGTGCCGTTCCCCGGCGGCGCGGTTCTGTGGATGCGCGCGGCGCTCCACCGCCACGCCGTGCTCGACGCCGACGGCGACCTGCACGCCTCCGCCGCCTGGTCGGCCCTTCCAGCCGCCGCTCGCTCGCGCATCGGCCGCCCGGTTCTGCTGCAACGCATGAACGAGGCGCCGGCCGCGCGATCCGGCGGCCTGGCGATCGTCTCGCTGACCGGCACCGGCACCCAGGGCGGCGCCGGGGTCGCCCAGAGGCGGCTCGCCGAGGCGCTGGCGCTCGCCGGCCACCGCGTGACCGGCATCGCGCTGAGCGACCGGCCGGAGGCCGCGGAATGGACCGACCGGTTCCCGCGGGCCGAGGCGGCGATCGCGGCCGCCGCGCCCGACCTCGTGCTGGCCGGCAACCTGCACGGCGCCACCCGCAGCCTCGACGTGGTCGGGCGGCTGGCCCGCAGCGGCCCGACGGCTCTGGTGCTGCACGACCTGTTCCCGCTCACCGGCCGCTGCTGCCATCCGCGCGACTGCACCCGCGCCGCCACCGGCTGCGACGCCGCCTGTCCCGGACCGGACGAGTACCCGCAGCTCGCCCCCGGGCGGATCGCCGGCATGCACGCCCGAAAGCGCGCGGTGCTGGCCGAACCGGCCGGGCCATGGCTGCTCGCCAATTCCGACTGGACCCTGGCCCGCGCCCGGGACCTCGCACCCCCCGGCGCGGTGGCCGAGCGGATCCAGCTGGCCTTCCCGACCGCGACGTTCCGGCCCGGCGACCGCGCCGCCCTGCGCCGCCGGCTCGGCCTGCCGGCGGGCGACGTGCTGATCCTGATCTCGGCCGTGATCGTCGACGGGCCCGACAAGGGTTTCTCGGATCTGCGTGCCGCGCTCCGGGCGGTGGCCCGGCCGGGGGTCGGCGTCGTCGCGATCGGCCGGCTCGACGATCCGGCCCGGCTCGGCCTGCCGAACCTGTTCGCCCCGGGGCTGATCGCCGACGAGGACACCCTGGCCGCCTGGTACGGCGCCTGCGACCTCCACGTCACCGCGAGCCGCCACGAGACCCTCGGCCAGACCCCGATCGAGGCCGGTCTGTGCGGCGTGCCGACGCTGGCCTACCGCACCTCCGGGCTGACCTCCGCGGTGATCGACGGCGTGTCCGGCCGGCTCGTTCCGGTGAAGCCCGGAGCCCTGGCCTGGGCCCTGGCCGAGCTGGTGGACGATGCCGGGGCCCGGGCGCGGCTCGGCGCCTTCGCCCGGATCGCCCTGGAGAGCCGCCACAGCCCCGCCGCCGCCGCGCTGTCACTCGACGCGATCATCCGGGCGCGGAATCTGCTGCCCGGCGCCGCGCGGCTGGCCTTCGCCCCGGCGATGCTCGGCCATTTCCCGTTCGCGGCCGAGCGCCAGACGGGCGCGACCGGCACCGTGCCGGCGCCTTCGCGGCCGCTGGTACGCCGGCTGCGGCGCGCCAAGCAGATGGTGCTCGGCCGGCGCATGCCCCTGTTCGTACGCCGCTGCCTCTACCTCGCCGGCACCCTGCGGCGGAGCGTCCCGTGAAGCCGGGGCCGAAGCGGATCTATCTCGACCAGACCCATCTGCGCGCGCACGTCACCGGGATCGAGCGGATCACCCTGGACCTGTTCGCCCCGGAGCGGCTGGCGCCCCACGAGGTCCGGGCGGTCACCAGCGGCTCGCTGCCGGGGATGATCGGCCAGCAGCAGCTCGGGCTGCCGCTGCGCGCGCTCACCGACCGGGACGCGCTGTTCCTGTTCCCGGGCTTTCCGCCGGGGCCGCTCTGCGCGGTCGCTGCGGCGCGCTGCCTCCTCTACGTCCACGATACCTTCCTGCTCGACCGGCCGGAGGATCTGAGCCTGAAAAGCCGGCTCTACATGAGCCCGTGCTTCGCCCGCGCCCTGCGCTGGTGCCCGAACCTGTTCGTCAACAGCCGCACCACCGGCGCGGCGGTGCGGGCCGTCTGCGCGCCGAGGGCCCGGGTCGCCCTGCTGCGCCCGTCCGTGCGCGACGCCTTCAATCTCGGTGACCTGCCGGGGCCGGCCGCCTACGCCCCGGGCGCGCCGATCCGGATGCTGGCGATCGGCACGATCGAGCCGCGCAAGGATTATCCGGCCTCTCTCGCCCTGGTCGGGGCGCTCAACCGCGCGGGGGTGCCGGCGGAGCTTCACCTGGTCGGGCGGGTCGGCTGGGGCCGTCACGCCTTCCTGGACGACCCGCCGCCCTTCCTGCACCGCCACGGCTACCTGGCCGACGCGGCGCTGCGGGATCTCGCCGGCTCCTGCCACCTCCTGCTCTCGACCTCGAAGGCGGAGGGGCTCGGGCTGCCGCTCCTCGAGGTCCAGCATGGCGGCCTGCCCGTGGCGGCACCGGATGCACCGGTATTCCGCGAGGTGCTGGGCGCCTCCGGTCTGATGATCCGGCCGGAGGTGCCCGAGGCGGCCGCGTCGGCGCTGATGGACTGGATCGTCGAGGGCGGGCTGGCACAGGCGGCGGCCGCGAGCCGCGGGAACGTGGCGGGCTGGAATGCCGCCGCGGCCGAGGACCGGGCGCGTTTCCAGGCGTTCCTGGCCGGGGATCCGGCGGCCTATGCGGCACCGGACGCCGTGATCGTCGCGTGAATCCGTTTACGTAGTCCCCAACAATTACGGGCCTGTTGGCGCCACAAAAACGTGACAGAGCGTTCTAGTTGGGTATGCGATATCTACACGAAGCCTGCTGCAGGTTGCGCTTCAAGGCGAGAGTACTGGTTCGGTATGCTGATTGCTGCAGTGACGGGACGACATCGCCTCGGCCGAGGTCTCGTCCCGGAACGGCACGCGGGTGACCGGAAAGGGGACGGGAGCCGGATGGCGGTTCAGGGCGGCACGGACCGCCTCACGGTCGGTCAGGAGCGAGGCGCATGTTCGACTTCTCAACACGCATGAGCGGTGAGCAGCCCGTCCGCATGGTGCTGCCGCAACCCGCCGAGCCGCGCACGGAGGCGCGCGTGATCCTGCGCCGCCTGTGGCGGGGCAGCGGCTTCATCCTGCTCGGCGCCCTGTTCATGGTGGCGGCCGCGGTGGCGCTGCTCGGCCTGATCCCGCCGCGCTACACCTCGTCCATCCAGGTGCTGGTCGATCCCAGCGATCTCCGGGTGGTCGAGAACGACGTCAACGCGCGCCAGCCCCAGGCCGATAGCGGCGTGTCGATCGCCGAGAGCCAGGTCCGGGTGATCCAGTCCGACAACGTCCTGCGCCGGGTCATCGCCACGCTGCATCTCGACCAGGACGACGAGTTCGTGATGCCGGACGGCAACAACCCGACGCTCGCCTGGATCAAGGGTGCGCTCGGCATGGTGCCGCCGGCGGCGAGCCGCGACCCGGTCAACATCGCCCTCGACACGCTCCAGACCAAGCTCAGCGTGCGCCGGGCCGAGCGGACCTTCGTGATCGACGTCTCGGTCCAGTCGCGCGATCCCGAGAAGGCCGCCCGGATCGCCAACGCGATCGGCGCCGCCTACTTCGCCGAGGAGGCAGCGGCCCGCACCGAGACCGCCCGGCGCGCCTTCGACGCCCTCACCGGACGGCTCGGCAGCCTCAAGCGCGACGTCGAGCAGGCCGAGGGCGAGGTGGTGCGCTACCGCGAGGCCCACAAGCTCGTGGCCGCGAGCGGCCGCCTGCTCACCGACCAGCAGCTCGGCGACCTGAACCAGCAGCTCGTCACTGCCTCGATCAAGACCGCCGAGGCGAAGTCGCGCCTCGACCAGGCCCGCAAGATGCGCACCTCGGATCCGAGCACCGCCCTGCCCGAGATGCTGCAATCCCTGGAGATGCAGGCGCTGCGGCAACAATACGCCACGCTCTCGCGCAACACCGCCGAGCTCGCCACACGGCTCGGCGAGCGCCACCCGGCCATGGCCGAGCAATACGCCCAGCAGCGCGACCTCCAGCGCCTGATCCAGCGCGAGAAGGAGCGGATCATCGACACGACCCAGAAGGATTACGACCGGGCCGCGGCCAGTGAGGCGGCGATCCGGGCCAATCTCGACCGGGTCAAGAACGAGACGGTGAGCAGCGACCGCGCCTATGTCGGCCTGCGCGAGCTGGAGCGGACGCTCGATGCCCGCCGCGGGGTCTACGAGGCCTATCTGAAGCGCGCCCGCGAGGCGAGCGAGCAGGAGCGGCTCAACACCACCAACGTCCGGATCATCTCGGAGGCGACCCCGGCCCGGCAGCGGACCTTCCCGCCCTCGCCGAAGATCGTGCTGCCGGTGGCTCTGGTGCTCGGCCTGCTGCTCGGCGGCGCCATCGCATTGGCGCTCGGCGCCGACAGCGACCGCCGCCGGTTCCGCCGCGCGGCTGCCCGGCCCGGAACGAGCTTCCGGGCCGCCGATGCGTGATGTCGAGGCCCCGGGCCCGGCAGATCCAGAGGCGGCATGGCAAGACCGGGCCGTGCCGGACCGTGCCGCATCGCCCGGTCGCGGGGCGTCGGACCCGTCCACGACCGTCACGCTGTTCGGCTACAGCTTCCACACCGGCTCGGCGCCGGCGATCGTCGCGGCGGTCGCGGCGCATCACGCGGTCGGCCCCCGGACGATCGTCACCGCCAATGTCGACCACATCGTCCAGCTCGCCGAGGATGCGGATTTCCGCGACGCCTACGCCCGTGCCGCCGCCCGGACCCTCGACGGCATGCCGCTGGTCTGGCTCGCCCGGGCGACGAGCGGGCGGCCGGCCGAGCGGATCACCGGCCACGACCTCCTGGCCTGCGTGCTGGCCGACCCGCCGCCCTTCGCCCGCCGGGTGTTCTTCGTCGCCGCCCGGCAGGATGCCGCCGACACGCTGACCACGCGCCTCCAGGCCGCCGGCCTCCCGGACGGCGCCGTGGCGAGTGCGGTCCCGCCCTTCGGCTTCGAGGACGACGCATCCTACGGACGGGCCCTCGCCGAGCGGATCCGCACCCACGGCACGACCCTGCTGGTGATGGGCGTCGGCGCGCCGAAATCGGAGATCTGGGTCGATCGCCAGGGCCGCGCGCTCGGCAACCCGGTGGTGTTCTGCGTGGGCGAAGCGCTCTCGGTCGCGGCGGGCTACGTGCCCCGCGCCCCGTGGCTGATGCAGCGGCTGGGCCTCGAATGGGTCTTCCGCTTCCTCTGTGCGCCGCGGCGGCTGTTTCGCCGCTACTTCATCGAATCCTGGCGCTTCATCGGCATCGCCGCGCGGGACCGGGCTTCGGGGCGGCGGGATTGAGGGCCGGGGCGGCGGCCGTCGCGCCGGCCTGAGCCCGTCCACGCCCGCATCCGTCACGTCAAGGCGTTGCGGGCGCCCTACGCAAACAGCTCCGGCCGCCGCAATTGCAGCGCGAACAGCAGCAGCAGCGACTTCATGTCGGTGAGCGCGCCGCGGCGGCTCATCGCAACCAGTTCCGACAGCGGGATCTCGTGGACGGCGACCGCCTCGCCCTCGGCGGCCAGGCCACCGCCCGCGCCCATGCGATCGGATTCGCCGTAGGCGGCCAGGAACAGGTCCATCCGCTCGGTCGAGATGCCCGGCATCGTCCAGGCGCTCGCCACGAGGTCGAGGTCGCCGAGCCGCAGCCCCGTCTCCTCGACGGCCTCGCGCCGGACCTCGTCCTCGGGGGCGCCGTCGTCGAGAAGGCCTGCCGGCACCTCGACATGGCTCGGCGGGCCGCCCGAATAGAGCACCGGCGCCCGGAACTGCGAGACCAGCGTCGCGACCCGCCGGACCGGGTCGTAGGGCAGAACCGCGACGGCCCGCCCGTGATCTTCCATTTCGCGGGTGATGCGCGTGCCGTCGTCCTGCATCACCTCGGCCACGAGGTACCGGGCCCACCCCTCGTGCACGAGGCGCACGCCCCCGATCCGTGGTGCCATGCCGTCTCCGCCTCAACCTAGGGAACGCGACGGATCGCTCAGGAATGCGGCGGCTTCGCGGAGGCCCTCATGCGGAAGCACAGGCGACCCCCGTCCCGCTCGGCCGAATCGAGCACGGCGCCCTCCTCCCGCACCATGTTCGGGATGTCGATTATCGCCATCGGATCGGTGCAGGTCACCACCAGGACGCGCCCAGCCCCCAGGGCGCGCAGGGCCTTGCGCGTGCGCAGCACCGGCAGCGGGCATTTCAGCCCCGTGAGGTCGAGCTCGACGCTCTCCGCCGCATCATCCAGCAAACGTATGGCTCCAGGGCCGGCGTCCCTACCACTCGTGATAGCCGAAGATCGGGCCGCGATAGGTGTCCGGCGCGAACACATAATAGGTCGGGCCGTAATAGCCGTATTCCATGTTGCGGCCTGGGGTCGGCGCGTAGGCGTAGCCGTAGCCGAACGGCACCGGATAGCCGTACTCACCGTAATAGCTGTATTCCGGCCGGACGACCCGCGCGCCGGCGACGACGGCCGAGCGCCCGACCGGGGCGGCCTGCGGGGCGCGATACGGGCCCAGATCGGCCGCGGAGCAGACGCCACCGGCTGTCAGGGCGGAGACCAGGCCGGCCGCGAGAGCGGCGGTTAAGCGGATCATGGCACGGACTCCTCGACAAGGGATTCGGCCTCGGAGGGATCCGATCTCATGGCCGAAAACCGATAAGCCTTGCGGGCCTTGTTCGAAGCTTGCGGCGCACGTTTAACGTGCGGCGGGTCGCGTGCGCGAGCCGGCAAACAAAAACGCCCGGCCTCGCGGAGACCGGGCGTCGTCAAGCCGATTGGATCAGGGCTTACCAGCCGTAATCGTAATAGCCGTAGGCCGGGGCGTAACCGTAAGCCGGATAGGCGTAACCGCCGACCGGGGCGTAGCCATAGGCCGGGTAGCCGTAGCCGCCGCCGTAATAGCCGTAGCGGGGCGCGGCGCTGGCTGCCAGGGCACCGCCGATGATGCCGAGGGCGGCACCGGCCGCGACTGCGCCGGCGACCCGGCCGCCATAGCCGCGGCGGTAGCCGTAGCCGCCGTAATAGCCGCGCCGCCAGCCGACCGTGTCGATCTGGGTGCTCGGGCCGCCGACCTGCACGGCGGTCTGCGCCGGCAGCGGCGCAGCCTCGGCTGCGGTGAACGAACCGGCGATCATGGCCAAGGCCGAGGCGCCGGCGACGACGGATGTGGTGATGCGGGACATGGACACCTCCTCCACGCGCTGAACGATCGGCGTGTGAACATCCAGGTATCGCACTTCGTTCCAGGCGCCGGTGTGCGGCCGCACGACGCTCAGGATCGGCGGTTCAGAACACGCATTCCGTGAAGGCCGGGCGCACGCAGGCACTCCAGCGGCCCTCGTAATCGGCGAGCAGATCGTCCGCCCGGGTGCGTCCCGCGGTGACGATCGCCTCGAGCGGCTGGAGGTAGACCGTCTCGTCGCGGCCCTCGGCATCGCGGCGATCGCGGGCGCGCAGACCGGCGCGGGCGATGGCGAGCGCCTCGGCGGCGACCGCGCCGAGGGTGGTGTTGGCCACCGGGGCAGCGAGGCCGAGGCGCGGCGCGGTGGCGCGGGCGGCCTCGCGGTTGGCCGGGCTCCAGCCCTTCACGAGATCCAGGGCGGCGTCCAGCGCCGCCTCGTCGTAGAGCAGCCCGGCCCAGAAGGCGGCCTGGGCCGCGATCATGCCGGGATCGCCGACATCGGCGCCGCGCATCTCCAGGAAGCGCTTGAGCCGCACCTCCGGGAAGGCCGTGGAGGCGTGGTTGGCCCAGTCGGCGACCGTGGCGTACTCGCCCGGGAGCTGCGCCAGCTTGCCGGCCATCAGGTCGCGGAACGAGGCGCCCGAGACGTCGTGGTAGATGTCGCCGCGCTTGACGAAATACATCGGCATGTCGAGCAGCCAGTCGACATAGGCCTCGTAGCCGAACCCGGATTCGAACGCGAAGGGCAGCATGCCGGTGCGGTGGGGATCGGTGTCGCGCCAGATCTCGGAGCGGCGGGACAGGAAGCCGTTAGGCCGCCCGTCGGTGAAGGGCGAATTGGCGAACAGGGCCGTCGCCACCGGCTGGAGCGCCAGGGAGGCGCGCATCTTGCGCACCATGTCGGGCTCGGAGGCGAAGTCGAGATTCACCTGTACGGTGGCGGTGCGCAGCATCATGTCGAGGCCGAGGGCGCCGACCTTCGGCATGTAGCCGGCCATGATCTTGTAGCGGCTCTTGGGCATGACCGGGGTCTCGTCCCGGCGCCAGCGCGGGCTCATGCCGAGCGTCAGGAAGCCGATATCGAGCGGATCGGCCGCGCGCTTGGTCGCCGCCAGATGGGCGGCGAGCTCGGAAGCGGTGGCGTGCACATCCGGCAGCGCCGCGCCGGACAGCTCGAACTGCCCGCCCGGCTCGATCGAGATCGCGCCGCCCTCCTCGGCCGAGAGGCCGATGATGTTGCCGAGGTCGAGGATCGGCTCCCACCCCGTCTCCCGGGCGAGCCCTTCCAGCAGCGCGCGGATGCCGCGTTCGCCGTCATAGGGCACCGGCTCGCGGCTCTCCCGGTAGAACGGGATCTTCTCGTGCTCCGTGCCGATGGCGAATCGCGCGCGCGGCTTCTCGCCGGCGGCGAACCACTCGATCAGTTCGGCGCGCGTGGTGAGCGGCGTGGTGTCGTTGCTGTCGCGCGCCATGCGCTGCCTGCCCGTGCCTGTGAACCATACGCCCGGGACGGGAGCGCACCGGAATGCTCCGACGAGTCCGTCCGGTTCAACCCCGTCCCGCGAGCGGAGACCGGACGGACGCCCGCGCCGGCTTCGAGAGCACGGCGCGGGCGGCGTCCGGTTCGGGACATAATCGAGGCTTCGGGAACCGACAACGCGGCGCCGTGGACCGGGGCCCCTGTTCACCCCGCTTCGGCGGAACAATCCCGTGGCCCGCCGCTCTCATGTGCGCCGGCACACACGCTCCGGCCGGCCTTTGCGTCAGCGCGCGTCACCGAGCACCGCCTGGACCAGGGTCAGCACCGCGACCGCCGCCGTGTCGGCCCGCAGGATCCGCGGCCCGAGCGACAGCGCGACCGTGTTCGGCCGCGCCCGGATCGCCGCCCGCTCGTCGTCCGAGAAGCCGCCCTCCGGCCCGACCAGGACGGCGAGGGGCGGCGGCTGCGCGGGATCGGCGGCCTCCCGAAGGGCCCGGACCGGGTCGCTGACGGGGGCATCCTCGTCGCAGAACACGAGCAGCCGCTCGGGCGCGAGACCGGCGAGCGCCGGGCCGAGCTTCTCCGGCTCCGGACAATCGGGGATCGCCAGGATGCCGCATTGCTCGGCGGCCTCGACGGCGTTGGCGCGCAGGCGGTCCATGTTGATCCGCTCGCCCTGCGTGTAGCGGGTGATGACCGGGCGGATCGTCCCGGCGCCCATCTCGACCGCCTTCTGGGCGAGATAATCGAGCCGCGCACTCTTCAGGGGCGCGAACAGGTAGTGCAGGTCGGCGCGCGGCGTCTGGGCGCGGGTGCGCTCGGAGACGTGGAGATCGGCGCCCTTCCGGCCGGTCTGCACGAGGTGCGCGCGCCATTCCCCGTCCCGCCCGTTGAACACCAGAACCGGATCGTCGGGACCGCGGCGCAGGACGTTGAGCAGGTAATTCGCCTGGGCCCGGTCGAGCGGCAGGACCACGCCGGCGGCGAGGTCCGATTCGACATGGAGACGCGGGGCGGTGAAGTCGTAGGCCGGCATGGTCGGGTGGTCGCGCGCGCCGGCGGAGCTGTCAACGCGGGCCGAAGCCCCCGGCAACCCGCAAACCTGTTGCGAAAAGGTTACGAAGGCCGGTTTTTGGCGCTTCCCCCACACCAGCATGGCCTCGCCGGTTTGCCGCTCGATTGACGCCACATTCCTATGGCGAACCCAAGGGAACGGAGTGGGGCCGGCGGTGCGCGGGTTCCGGCAGGCGTCTGAGGGAGTCGCAGGATGGCATACGGGAGCTTGAGTCTGGGGGCGGCGGCGCTCGTCGGCGGCCTGCTGTTCGGCACGGCGGCCTTCGCGCAGGGCGCGGCCCCGGAATGCGGGACGATCCAGAAGACCCTGGCCGAGCGCAAGGCGCTGGTCTCCCGCGCCAACGCCGCGTCGAACAGCAAGAAGAAGATGACGCCGCAGGAAGCCTGCGCGCTGTTCGGCAAGCTCCAGTCCAACGGGGCCGAAGGCATGAAGTGGATCGCCGCCAACAAGGAATGGTGCTCGATCCCGGATTCCTTCGCCGAGGGCTTCAAGGCCGACCACCTCAAGGTCAGCGGCATCCGCACCAAGATCTGCGGCGTCGCGGCCCAGGCGACCAAGATGGAGGCGCAGGCCCGCGCCCAGGCCCAGAACGGCGCCAGCAGCGGCCTGCTCGGCGGTCCGGGCCTGACCGGCAGCTTCAAGCTGCCGCAGGGCGCCCTGTAGAGGCGTCCAGGCCGGGGCGCCCGTCCCCGCACCAGGTCCCCACGCAGCGCGCTTCGGATTGCCTCACGCTCGACGGGGCGTCCGGTCGATCGATGACACGCGCCATCCCGCCCGTCCCTGCGCGACCGGTCTCACACATCTCCGGACGATGCGCAGGTCCCCTCTCCCGTGCGGGAGAGGGACAGGGTGAGGGATGCGACCCCACCGGAAAGCCCTGGTCCCTCACCCCAGCCCTCTCCCGCACGGGAGAGGGGGCACGTTAAGCCGCACAACAGCGGGGGCGCTCGAACCGGCATGGTCCGTGACCCGTGCGAGAGACAGGACGCAGCGCTTCGGGCGCTTGCTGCCGGCCCTGATGTGTGAATCTGCTAGCTCCGTGACGGAGCGGGATTGCGCGTGGGACGACCGGAGATCCGACCGATGAGCGGGACGGCGGCAGAGGACGGGCGTCCGGCCGACGCGGTGAGCGGGCATTGGGTCGAGCGCGCGGCGCCGCGGCCCTGGCGGCCCTATCTGCGCCTGGCGCGCATCGACCGGCCGATCGGCTGGTGGCTCCTGCTCCTGCCGTGCTGGTGGTCGTCCGCCCTGGCGGCCATCAAGGCCGACCTGTCCTTCCCCGATCCCTGGCACTGCCTGCTGTTCCTGATCGGCGCGGTGGCGATGCGTGGCGCGGGCTCGACCTACAACGACATCGCCGACCGGGACCTCGACGCCCAGGTCGAGCGCACGCGCCAGCGTCCCCTCCCCTCCGGGCAGGTCCGGCCGCGCCACGCGGCGCTGTTCCTGCTGGCCCAGCTGCTCGTCGGCTTGGCGGTGCTGCTGCAGTTCAACGAGCAGGCGGTGCTCGTCGGGCTGTGCTCCCTGCTGCCGGTCGCGATCTACCCGTTCATGAAGCGGGTCATGCCGATGCCGCAGGCGGTGCTGGGCCTGGCCTTCGCGTGGGGGGCGCTGATGGGCTGGGCGGCCCTGTTCGCCCGCCTCGATGCCCCGGCGCTGCTGCTCTACGCGGGCACGATCTGGTGGGTGGTCGGCTACGACACGATCTACGCGGTCCAGGACATCGAGGATGACGAGATCGCCGGCATCCACTCCTCGGCCCGCCTGTTCGGTCGGCACGTCCGGGGCGCCGTGGGTCTGTGCTACGCGCTCGCCGCGCTGTTCGTCGCGCTGGCCGCCTGGGGCGCAGGCGCGGGGCTCGTGGGGTTTCTCGGGGTCGCGGCCTTCGCCGCGCATCTCGGATGGCAGGTCCTGTCGCTGCGGGAGCGCGACGGGCGGGGTGCGCTGACCCTGTTCCGCTCGAACCGGGATGCCGGCCTGATCCTGTTCGTCGGGCTCTCGGCGGACGCGCTGCTGCGCAGCCTCTCCTGAGATCCGGCAGCGCGATCAGGTGCGGGCGATGATCTCGTTCTCGCCGCGGAAGATCTGCGGACGGGCCGGCAGCCGACCGGTCTTGCGGCGGGCCAGGAAGCGCGGGCGGCGGGCACCGAGCCCGGCATGCCGGCGGCGGATGCGCACGCGCCCGAGGATCAGCCGGCCGATCTGCTCGGAGACCGGCACCAGCACGCCGTCCTCCCGGACGATCATCCGGACCAGCCCGGCCCGGGCGGCGATGTCCCGCCAGATGGCGACCACGTCGTCCTCGTCGAAGCAGCCGAGACGGTGCAACTCCTCGCCCTCGGCATCGACCAGGATCAGGCTGAACCGGTCGGCGCCGCAGATCTCGGCGTCCTCGGTGGCGTAGGCCAGGGCGATCCCGGCGGCCTTGCGGGCGCCGGAGACCCGGCCGATCACCGGCAGGGGCGACGGGGCGAAAGCGGAAGCGGCCCCTTGGGCATCCATGAAAGGTCCTTCGCGACGTTCGTCCGTGAACGAGGAAGTGTTCATCTGTCCGAGTCCCTGGGGCAAGTGGCGACCCGTGTCGGGCCGTCCGTTATGCCAAGCAAAATCGCACCCGAACTCCTCCGCACAGCTTAAGCACCGTCGTTAAGCGATTCTGGACGGGGATGTCATTTGAGGAATGCTCAATGCTTCCTTGAATGCTCAACAACTCCTTGCGAAGATCGATGAGTCTCGATCGATCCCGGTGGTGGAGTGCGGATCCTTGTGGCCGTGGGGCTGGCGCCCTACAACGGAGGCCACCGGGCGGCACGGCCCTCCGGTACCCACAACCTCCTGCCGAGCCGGCTCAGTACCTCCGACCTGCCGGGCGGAGGCCCCGACGTGGCCCGATCCGGGCCTGACGCATTCCCTGCGGAGCGCGATGCCCGAGCCCCTCTCCGACGCGGCCGTATCCGCCCTGATGCCGGACCTGCGCGCGGTCATGCGCGAGGCCGCCGATATCGCCCGCCCGTTCTTCAGGCTGGGCGGCCAGACCTCCGCGCGGATCTGGTCGAAGGCCGGCGGGTCTCCGGTGACGGAGGCCGACGTGGCGGTCGACACCTTCCTGAAGATCCGCCTGAGCGCGCTGGTGCCGGAGGCGGCCTGGCTGTCCGAGGAGACCGCGGACGACCCGTCGCGCATCGGCCACGACCTCGTCTGGATCGTCGACCCGATCGACGGCACCCGGGCGTTCCTGTCGGGCCATCCCGACTGGTCGATCGCGGTCGCGCTGCTGGCCGGCGGCCAGCCGCGGATCGGCTTCGTCCACGCCCCCGTCGGCAATGCCGATTACGAGGCGGTGCTCGGACACGGCGCCACGCGGAACGGCGAGCCGATCCGGGTCGATGCCAAGGAGACGCTGCCCGGCGCGCGGATCACCGGGCCGAAGCCGATGCTCGACCGCCTGTCCCGGGGCGCCGGCGCCGATGTCGATTTCGAGCGGATCGACCGCATCCCGTCGCTGGCCCTGCGGCTCGCCCGGGTGGCGGAAGGCTCGGTCGATGTCGGGCTGATCTCCGGCAACGCCCGCGACTGGGATATCGCGGCGGCCGACCTGATCCTGCGGGAGGCCGGCGGCGTGGTCTGCGACCTCAAGGGTCAGGCGACCACCTACAACCGGCCCGACCCGGTCCATGGCGAGTTGCTGGCGACACCGGTCGCCCTGCGCGACTTGGTTCTGGCGGCCTGGGATCGATAGGGCCGCGCCGGGGCGCAAGCGGGCGACGCGCGTCGGCTCGCACCCACGCAAAAGCCGCGCTCGATCATCGATCGAACGCGGCTCCAGACGCTCTGAACGTGCGGGGACCCTATCGGGCCGGATCGGCCCTCAGGCCGCCGCCGCCTCGCGGATGACCACGGCGTTGGGCGCGAGCCCGAAGCGCTCGGCGAGATGCCAGCGCAGTTCCCGGGGGGAATGGTAGTTGTAGGACCGATCGATCAGGTTGCTGAGATCGGTCCCGGCCTCGTTCGCGGAATTGGCCCGCGCCAGCCGACCGACCCGGAAGGTCGACGCATCGGTGACGGGGGAGCGGACGCCGCGGCGCCGCGTGTATTCGAACATCATTATCGCGTGTGTCTTTTCTTTTCTGGACCGGACGTCTGTGCGCGACCGGCGTCGTTTCTGCTGGTTGCCTCCGACGCCCCCGCGGCCCGGGCGATCGCCCGGATGGAAGCGTCGGAAGGGGGAGCCGCCTGATGCGGCCGGTTCAATCCCGTTCGCGGGTTCAGGCGGCCTGAAGGTTGCCGGCGGCGTCCTTGCCGCTGCGCTTGTCCGTCAGGATCTCGTACGAGAGCCGCTGGCCCTCGACCAAGTTACGCATGCCAGCCCGCTCTACGGCGGAGATGTGAACGAAAACGTCCTTGCCGCCGTCATCGGGCTGAATGAAGCCGTAGCCCTTGGTCTCGTTATACCACTTCACAGTGCCGGTATTCACGTAGGGTACCTCGTTCGTCCATAGGTCATGCGCACGGCGAAAAAGCCGCGCGATGCACCACGGTCTTGCTGGGTTGGCCAGTGTGGCAGGGCGCGAGACGCCAGGCGTTGGAAAGCGCCGGTCTCGATGGGAAAGCCCCCCGAGGCTCTATTTAGGCGCTGGCTGCGGCGGCAACAAGGCGTTTCGGGCGCGGCCTCTCGGTCGCAGGCCCGGCGGGCCAACCGTAGCGGCGCGACGCCCCCTGTGATTTCCGGCGTTCTCGTTGCATATACGGAACGCGGACAGACAGTTAAGGCGCGTGGCTCCCGGACGATACATGGCAGGCATTTCGGTCTCGCTGGACGGTGCGAACATCCAGCTCTCCTTCCAGAAGGACGATCAGGCGACGGCGGTGGTGATGGATGCCCGCGCCGCCCGCGCCCTGGTGCGGGCCGTCGGGCAGCTCCTCACGGCGATCGACGACACCGACGAGCCCGACCTGACCGAGGGCCTGGGCGACGAGGAGGTCGCGATGCTCGACGTCACGTCCTCGGCGATCGAGATCGGCACCGACGAGGAAGGCCAGGCCGTGGTCGCGCTCCAGGCCGGCGCGCTGCCTCCGTTCCAGCTGCGCCTGACGGACGAAGAGGCCCGCCACGTGGTGACGAGCCTCTCGGAAATCCTCAGCGCGCCGCGCGACGTACGCACCTCGCACGGCGGTCACTGAACCGGCCGGATCACATCCGCGTGCCGGGATCGGTCGGCGATCCGGGGAAGACGTCGGGCTCGGAGCCCGGGCCGCCGGGCTCGCCGACGCCGGGATCGTTCACCGGATAGGGCGTGCGCGGTCCGGTCGGTCCGATATCGGGCTCGTCTTCGGGCAAGGGGGGCGGCGGCGGCAGATCGCCGGGCGTGGGATCGGGAACGCCGGGATTGGCCATGGCGCGTCTCCTGCTGGTGTTCGGGATGCCGGATCAACGGGCCGCCCCTCCGGGGGTTCCGCAGGTAGAGCCCGGATCCGGTGCGGCGCGGAACAGCGCCCAGGCACCTCCGTTGACCGGGCAGACCCCCCATCAAGGAGGCCCGCCATGCCCGATATCAGCCAAGCCAAGATCCTGATCCTCGCCACCGACGGCTTCGAGGAGAGCGAACTCACCGTGCCGCACGCCCAGCTCGCCGAGGCCGGCGCCACCGTCTTGGTGGCCGCGCCGCAATCGCGCGAGAGCAAGGGCACGATCCGCGGCTGGGACAAGACCGACTGGGGCAAGGAGGTCGCGGTCGACATCGATCTCGAGCGCGTCGACCCCGCCGAATACGATGCGCTGGTCCTGCCGGGCGGCCAGATCAACCCGGACAAGCTCCGGCTCGAGCCGAAGGCCCTGGAGGTGATCAGGAGCTTCCTGACCTCCGGCAAGGTCGTCGCCGCGATCTGCCACGCGCCGTGGCTGCTGATCGAGGCCGGCGCGGCCAAGGGCCGCGACCTGACGTCGTTCGCCTCGATCCGCACCGACGTGATCAATGCCGGCGGCCGCTGGCACGACGAGGCCGTGGTGACCGACCAGGGCATCATCACCAGCCGCAACCCGGGCGATCTCGACGCCTTCTGCGCCAAGATCGTCGAGGAGGTGCAGGAGGGCGGCCACGGCACCCGGCAGCTCGCCGCCTGACATCGGGTCCGCGCATCCGCCCCGGATCGGCTCCGCCCGGTCCGGGGCGCCCCCCTCGGAGGAGCCTGCCGGCGAAGCGGGCGCGAAAGACCAGGGTCCGCGGTCGTTGACGGATCGTACACCGGGATGAAGCAGGCCGCTCCGTTCGGACACGTCATCTTTACACGGGGCGGCGACGCTCACGGCAGCGCATCACGGCGTCCGCCGCTGTCCGAGGGGCCCGCTTGTCCAGCAGGAATGAACGCCGGGATCGGTGCCTCGATCTGGATGTGTTCAAGACGCTTCTCGTCACGGGCATGGTCTTCGCCCACGTCGTCCAGATCGTTCAGGCGCCGGGCGACAGGCTGGCGGAAGGCCTGTCGAACGTCATCAACCTCATCAGCTTCTCGGGTTTCCTGTTCGCGTTCGGCTGGGGAACGGCCCTGTCCCGCCGCAGGGATCGGGCCGGGACGGTTTGGGCCCGGCTCAAGGGCCCCGCGCAAATCCTGCTGGCCTTCTACCTGTCGGGCATCGGGCATCTGCTGCTGATCGAGCGGACCGGCTGGTCCGGCACGCGGATCCTGGGCGTCGTGACGCTGACCGACCTGCCCGGCCACAGCGAGTTCCTGGCCTCGTTCTTCGTCCTGAGCCTCGCGATGATCGGGATCGGGCGATGGCTCGGCCCGCTCGCCGCGCAGCCAGCGATCCTGGCCCTGGGCGTGGCCCTCTCGGCCCTGTCCGGATGCGTCCAGATCGAGGCCTTCGATCTGCCCTGGCTGAGGATCCTGTTCAGCGCGCCGAACACCACGTATTTCCCGCTCGCGCCCTACGCGATGTGGCTGTTTCTCGGAGCATTCTATGCCGGGAAGCCGGAACCGTTCGGCCGCCTCGCGCTGTGCCTTGCCGCCCTGGCGACCTACGGGTTTCTCGCCGTGGCGATGACGGCCGAGCGTCCGCCCGCCCGCTTCCCGCCCTCGACCCTGTGGGTCGTGGGGCCGGCCCTGTTCCTCCTGCTCTATCGGGCGGCCAGCATGGCGATCGTCCGGCGCGTCGCCCTCCCCCGCTTCCTGACGAGCCCGGGGCGGCATGTCCTGATCTACCTGGTCGCCTCGAACCTGGCCCTGTTCACGTGCCAGACCCTGTTCGGCCACCCGGTCCAAGGTCCGTGGCAGGCCACGCTCGTCACCGCCACCCTGATCGCCGCGATCGCGACGGCGATCGAAGCCGCCTCGACCGCGATGCAGACATCGCGGTCGCCCGCCCGGGTCGCGCCGACGTGAACTGTCAGCCGCGCGCGCCGTCGCCGGTCACCTCGAGGACGGCGCAGGCGCGGATCGGACGGCCGTACTCGTCCGTCCCCGCCACGGTGACCCGGTGGGCGCCGGGCGGGAGGTCGTCCGGCAGGCGGGCGGTCCAGATATGGGTCGAGGGCGTCGCCTGGACCCAGCTCTTCTTGGTCTCGGGGTACCGCGCGTAGAGCTCGGTCACGAACGGGTCGAGCCGCCGGGTGCGGACCATCGGCTCCGGCGCCCGGTCGCCGATCCCCACAGTCAGGGTCGTGCGCGGGCCGCCGTCGAAGACGTTGACCACGAGGTTGGTCGAGGCCAGCGCCTCCTGCGGGACCGGGGGGCGCAGGCCCTGCATCGGATGGCTCGCCCGGACGATCTCCGGGGCGGCGGGACGCAACTCGCTCTCGAAGGCGATGCGCATCGTCGCGTCCGGCTCGCCCTGGGCGGGGACGAAGCGGGTCGTGTAGTCGGTGCCGCGGATCGAGAGCACGTGGAAGCCGTTCGGCGTGCCGTCGCGGCTGTCGGCCGAGGGGATGCCGGTCCGGGTATCCGGCCCGCTCCACCACGAGCCCGACACGGCCGTCATGACGTGGTGGTGGTGCCCGTCCGCCGGGTAGTGATGCTCGGTGGTGTGGGTGTGGCCGGCGAGGCTGAGCACCTTGCGGCCGGCCAGCACGTCGAGCAGCGCCGCCCGGTCGATCGTCGCGCTGCGCGGGTCGTCGCCGGTATCGGTGAGCAGCGGGATGTGGGTCGCCAGCACGATCAGGTCGTCCGGCGGGATCTCGGCCAGGAGGTTCTTCAGGAAGGCGAGCGTCCGCTCGCCGATATGGCCCCGGTAGGTGTTGGCCCCGACCGGCACCGGCGGCCCCATCCACTCCACGTTGTCGAGCATGACGAACAGCACCCGCCCGTGCCGGAACGCGTAGCTCGGCGCGCCGAACACGCGCTTCCAGGTCTCGCGGCTGTAGCGCGCGTCCGGGGCCTGCATGTTGAGGTCGTGGTTGCCGGGCAGGCTGTACCAGGGCAGCCCGATCCGGCCGACGATGCGGTTGGAGCGGCCGTAGAGCGAGAGGTCGTCGAACAGCACGTCGCCGGTGGTGAGGCCGAACGCCGCCGGGATGGTCATCGCCCGGGCGACCGCGGTGTCGCGCACATGGTCGAGCTCGAACCGGCTCTCCGGCTGCGGATCGGTGAACAGGATCACGTCGAAATCCGCCGGCTCGTCGACCCGGGTCAGAGTGAAGTCGATCGAGGCCGGAAGCGGGCCGGTGGGTGCGAGGCCCCGGTAGCGCAGGCCGAGGCTCGCCGGCGTGCCGTTGGGCTGGTGGATGTAGGAGTGCCGGGGCACGTTGTCGGCATCGCGCGGCAGGGCGTAGCCGGGCGGCTTGATCACGAAGACCGCGCCGTCCCCGGGCATCGGCAGGCGATAGCGCCCCTGCCCGTCCGTGCGCGCGACCTCGCGGCCGTTCGAGACCAGCACGCCCGGCAGCGGCGCGCGGTCGGCGCCGGTCGCCGGGACTGCATAGACGATGCCGGTGGCCTCCCCGGATTCCTGCGCCCCGGCGCGGCCGGCGATGAGGCCGAGGGCGGCGGCGCCGGCCACGGTCTCCCGGCGGGTGAGGCGTGCGGGTGCGGGATTGGAATCGCGCGACATCGGGGGCTCCTGCTCGGCGGCAAAGGCCAAGCAGAGGCGTTTGACCGCCCGATGACAGCGCGGCCCCGAAACGCACGAGGCCCGCACCCCGGATGGGATGCGGGCCTCGGATGAAGCCGTCGGGCCGAGGCGCGGAGCGCTTACTCCTCGTCGCCGGGCTCGAAGGTCTGGGGCAGCGGCTCGGCGCTGGCGACCGGGGTCGGCGCCCCGATGGTCGAGGGCACGTTCACGCCGTCGCGCTTGTAGATGTCGTCGCGGAATTGCACGAGGCCATCCGGGGTCGCCCAGGCGGTGATGTAGGTCCAGTAGACCGGCACGGGCTGGGCGATGTTGGCGTCGACGCGCTTGCCGCTCTCGATCGCCTGCTCGACCTGCTCACGGCCCCAGCCGGGGGTCTCCTTCAGCAGCCAGGTGATGTACTCGCGCACGTTCTGCACGCGCACGCAGCCCGACGAGATGAAGCGGAAATCGTCGCCGAACACGCCCTTGGTGTTCGTGTCGTGCATGAACACGCCGTAGGGGTTCGGGATGTTGATGCGGACGATGCCCATCGAGTTGAAGTCGGCACCCGATTCCTGCCGGTAGGTGTAGCGCGTGCCCTCATCCGAGTTCCAATTGATCGAGCGCGGCGAGACCTCGCCATTGCCCGACAGGATGTGGATCTTATTGTCGGTGAGGTAGTTCGGATCCTTCTGCATCTTCGGGATCAGGTCCTTCTTCACGATGGAAGCCGGGACCGTCCAGGTCGGGTTGAAGTTGATCTGCGTCGCCTTGGTGTTCATGATCGGCGACTGGCGGTCGATCTTGCCGACGCCGGCGGCGTGCAGCGTGACGACCTGGCCGTTCTCCACGGTCTCCACCAGGGCGGCCGGGATGTTCATGATCACGAAGCGCCGGCCGAGATCGCCCGAATAGGAGCGCAGGCGGACGACGTTGGTCTCGAGCTGGTGCAGCCGCACGTCGGCGGGCACGTTCATCGCCTGCTGGGTGGCGAGGCTCATCGCGCCGGTCTGGCTGAGGCCGTGCCGGGCCTGGAAGCGCTTCACGCCGGCCGCGACGTAGGAATCGTACACGCCCGAGCCGCCGGCGGCCGGATCGAGGTCGCCGGTGACGATCAGGCGCTGGCGCACCGCGGCCACCGCCGGACCCTTCGCGCCGACGCGCAGGCGCTCGGCGCCCGAGACCGGACGCCAGCCGCCGCGGTTGACGATATCCCGATAGCGCTCGACCATCTGCTCGGTGGCCGCCACGGTCTGGGGCGACAGGATCGGCACGGTCTCGCGCTGCACCTGCATGCCGGCAGGCGAGGCGTAATCCTGCGCCCACTCGGCCTGGGCGTAGTTGCCCTGGTCTCGGGCCTCGGCGGCGCCGAGCCCGAGCGTGCCGAGCGCGGCGACGCCCAGGATGGCGGTGAACCGGTTTGTTGCCTTGGTGCGCATCAGTCGCTGGCTCTTGTCCGGAGTTCGTCAGTTCATGGCGAGAGCGGGTCTACCCGGTCGCCACGGTGTCGGGATGGCCTTAAGACTCCCTATCGAAGGGGCCGGATTGTGGCATCGGCGTGCGCCAACGCACCTGACGACTGGCTGCGGCGCGGCGACAACTGTCACCCGCGGGACGGTGTGGCAGAGATGCCACCGTCGGGCGGTCCGGGCTGGCCGCGCCGGGCGCCCAAGGCCCGCGCCGTAGGTCGCCGCCGCGATCGCGGGCGGACCGATTGCTAGACGAGTCAGGACGGAAGCATGCCCATGAAGATCCTTTGCACGGCCCTGCTGGGCCTCGGCCTGTTCGCGAGCACGGCGCAGGCGGCCCCGGAGGCGGCGCCGGTCAAGGCCGGCGATCTCACGATCGACACGCCCTGGCTGCGCGCCACGCCGAACGGCGCCAAGGTCGCGGGCGGTTACGTGCGGATCGTCAACACCGGCTCGGCCCCCGACACGCTTACCGGCGCCTCGGTGCCGTTCGCGACCTCCGGCGAGATCCACTCCATGTCGATGGAGGGCGGCGTGATGAAGATGGCCCCGGTTTCGGGCGGCCTGACGATCAAGCCCGGCGAGACGGTCGAGCTGAAGCCCGGCGGCTATCACCTGATGTTCGAGGGCCTGACCGGCGCCCCCAAGGCCGGCGATACCGTGTCCGGGACGCTGACATTCCAGCGCGCCGGCACCGTGCCGGTCACGTTCTCGGTGGCGCCGATCGGCGCGAGCGCACCGGGCGGCGGCCACCAGCATCACCACTAGCAGACATCGATCACGCCGCAGTCCGGGACACGCTGCGCGTGTTTCGGGACAGTCCACGCCGCTTGATCTGGCCCGCCCTCGCCCAGCAGTTGAGGGCGGGCAGGCCCTGCACGCAAGCGGTTCCAAGATCGGCCGGAGGCACCGCGTATTCGGCGGTGTCGAGGTCTCCTTTCGAATGCTTGCACGCGACGACGGGCGCCATATCTTAACCATCGGCCCGGTCGTTAAGGTTAAAAAAGATCTAACCCTGATGCGGCCGCGGTTCGGCGCTAGGATTGCTGCGTCGTCCGGGAGCCATGGCCGGAATGTCCCGGTCCGGGACGGCTAGGCCCGTCGGCGGCACAGGAGAGGCACATGAACGGCTTCGATGTCACGTTCCGGGACGATCGGGACTGGGTCGATTTCGGCAAGACCTACGTCAATTCCGTGGCGTTCAAGACGCTGTTCCGCGACGGCATGCTGCTCGTGGAGGAGACGGCGGCCTATCTCGACGGCGAGGGCCGGGACGAGTCGCGCCTCGTCTCCCGGGACGCGACGCTGAGCTACGCCGCGGAGAGCATGCGTTTGACCACGCTGCTCATGCAGATCGCGTCGTGGCTGCTGGTCCAGCGCGCGGTCGCCGAGGGCGAGATGACCCCGGCGGAGGCGCTGCAGGAGAAGCACCGGGTCAAGCTCGGCAAGGCCGAGCCGCCGAAGCAGTCGGATTTCAACCTGCTGCCGGTGCGCCTGCAGCAGCTGATCATGCGGGCGCGGCGCCTGCACGCCCGCATCCTTCACCTCGACTCGCTGATCGCGGACGACCGTCCGACGCCGGCGCCGGTCGAGAGCCCGGTGGCGGCCCAGCAGGGCCTGCTGCGCATGGCCTTCCGCCTGGGCGAGGGCTGAGCGCGGCCGCGCGGCCGGACCCGGGGGGCTCCGACCGCGGGCGCGGGGCTCAGAAGGCCGGCAATTCGCCCGGCCGGTTCTGCGTGATGTAGGCCCGGATCGTGTCGTTCTGGTAGGCGTGGACGAGCTTGGGCACCCAGGGGGCGTTCTTGTCCGCCTCCCGCACAGCGATGAAGTTGTTGTAGGGATTGTTGACCGACGACTCGATCGCGATCGAGTCCTTGCCCGGCTTCAGGCCGGCTTCGACGGCGTAGTTCGTGTTGATCACCGCGGCGTCCAGATCGTCGAGGCTGCGCGCCAGCTGGGCCGCGTCGATCTCGCGGAACTGCAGCTTCTTCGGATTGGCGGTGACGTCGAGCACCGTGGGCAGGATGCCGACGCCGTCCTTCAGCGTGATCAGCTTCTGGGCCTGCAGCAGCAGCAGGGCGCGACCGCCGTTGGACGGGTCGTTCGGGATGCCGATCGCGGCGCCGGTCTTCAGGTCGCCGACCGCCTTCACCTTTCGGGAATAGAGGCCGATCGGCGAGACGATCGTGTCGGCGACCGGCACGATCTTGTAGCCCTTGGCCTTGATCTGGTTCTCCAAAAAAGGCTTGTGTTGGAAGGCGTTGGCCTGGATGTCCCCGGCATCGAGGGCGGCGTTCGGCACGAGGTAGTCGGAGAACACGACGAGGTCGAGATCGAGCCCGTCCTTGGCGGCGATCGCCTTCACCTTCGCCCAGACATCCTCGGAATCGCTCATGATGCCGACCTTGATCTTCTCGGCCGCGAAGGCCGGGGCGGCAAAGGTGAGCAGGATGGCGAGGGCGGACGACAGCCAGCGTTTCATGGAAGACGACCCCAAGAACGGCGCTCGCAGCTTTCGAGCGCCTGAGATGGTTTTGGGTGTTCTCGGCGGACGCTTCGAAGACCGTCCGACGATCACCCGGGAAGAACGACCGCGACCGGATCGATATGCGATCGGGACGGCCGATGATCGTTGCGCGGTCCGATCATCGACGGAAGCGGACATTACGACGGCGCGGCTTGGCCGGAAAAGAGGCCCCTCGCGCAGGCCGACCCGGCGAGAGCCGTCGCGGCGCGTCTTATCAAAAGACTATTTTCTTCGGCGGGTGATCATGTGGAACAAACCCGCCGCCCGGCCGGAAAATTTGCGATCGGATTTCGCGGGAAAAACCCGCCCCAGGCAGGGTGGCGTGACAAGCGCGCAAACAGAAACGGGCGGCCCCGCGAGGGACCGCCCGTTGTGATTCGGGTCCGCCTGATCCGTCGGGGATCAGCGCTTGCCGAGGTTGCCGAACCGCGAGTTGAAGCGCGAGACGCGCCCGGCACGATCGAGCATCTTCTGCTCGCCGCCGGTCCAGGCCGGGTGGGTGAGCGGATCGATGTCGAGGTTGAGGGTGTCGCCCTCCTTGCCGTAGGTCGAACGGGTCCGGTACTCGGTGCCGTCCGTCATCACGACCTTGATGAAGTGGTAGTCGGGGTGCTCGGTCCCCTTGGCCTTTGCGGCCGCGTCCTTCGCCATGACCTGTCGTTCCTGTTCTGGCACGCCGGCGGGGAGCGCAGGAGGCGCCGCCCGGCCCGGAATGCGGAAGGTGTCAGCGGTTGCACCGAACCGTAGGTTCGTGGCAACGGCACGTCCAAGCCGACCGTGGTGGCGGCCCGCGGCCATTGAACACGCGCAATCGGATGAGGGGCGGCGTATATCGCAGGCTCTCTCCCGGAACAAGCGCCGTGGACCGGGTGGGAAGAGACGCGTGAGGCGTGATGGCCCGTAAGACGAAAGCGGCCGCTTCCGGCCGGCCCAAGGCACCGCTGAGCGCGCTCCGGCCGCTCCTGCCCTTCGCCCTGCGCTACCGCGGGCGGATCGCCGCCGGAATCCTCGCCCTGATCTGCGCCTCGGCCTCGACCCTGGTGGTGCCGATCGCCATGCGGCGGGTGATCGACCACGGCTTCACGGCCGACGGCGCCAACGTCATCGACGCCTATTTCCTGGCCCTACTCGGGGTCGTGGCGGCCTTCGCGCTGTCGAGCGCGGCCCGGGTCTATACCGTGGTCACCCTCGGCGAGCGCGTGGTCGCGGACCTGCGCAGCGCCGTCTTCGCCCGGCTGACGATCCTCGATCCCGCCTTCTTCGACCGCTCGCAATCCGGCGAGATCGTCTCGCGGCTCACCGCCGACGCGACGCAGATCAAGTCGGCCTTCGGCGTCTCCGTCTCGATCCTGCTGCGCAACCTGTTCCTGTTCGTCGGCGCGACCGCCATGATGGTGATCACCAGCCCGCGGCTCTCCGTGATGGTGCTGGCGGCGATTCCCGTCATCGTGTTCCCGCTGATCGTATCGGGCCGCGGCGTCCGGCGGCGCTCCCGGGCCGCGCAGGACCGTCTGGCGGACGCCTCCGCCTACGCCGCCGAGGCGGTCGGGGCGGTGCGGACCATGCAGGCCTTCGGGCGATCGGGGACGACGGCCGCGAAGTTCGCCGCCGCCTCCGAGGAGGCCTATGCCGCCGCCCGCGATTCGATCCGGGCCCGCGCGCTGCTGACCGGCGTGGCGATCTTCCTGATCTCCGCCTCGGTGGTCGGGGTGATGTGGTACGGCGCGCAGGGCGTCCTCAACCACACCATGACCGGCGGCGAGCTCTCGCAATTCGTGCTCTACGCGGTGTTCGGCGCGGGGGCGCTCGGCCAGCTCTCCGAGGTCTACGGCGACCTCGCCATGTCGGCGGGCGCGGCCGAGCGGCTCACCGAGATCCTGGCGGCCGAGCCGGCGATCCGCACACCCGTCCCGGCGTCGCGGCTGCCCGAGCCGGCGCGCGGCGCCGTGACCTTCGAGTCCGTGCGCTTCGCCTATCCGACCCGCCCCGGCCACGCCGCCCTCGACGGGCTGAGCTTCGCGGCCGCTCCGGGCGAGCGCATCGCCATCGTGGGCCCGTCCGGCGCCGGCAAGTCGACGGTGCTGCAGTTGCTCCTGCGCTTCTACGATCCGCAGGGCGGCCGCGTTCTGGTCGACGGCACCGACATCGCCCAGGTTGACCCGGAGGCCCTGCGCGCCCGCATCGCCCTGGTGCCGCAGGATCCGGTGGTGTTCTCCGGGACCGTGTCGGAGAACATCCGCTACGGACGCCCGGAGGCCGGCGAGGCCGAGGTGCGGCGCGCCGCCGAACTCGCCAACGCGCACGGCTTCGTCACCGCCCTGCCGCAGGGCTACGACACCCAGGTCGGCGAGCGCGGCGTCACCCTCTCCGGCGGTCAGCGCCAGCGCATCGCCATCGCCCGGGCGATCCTCAAGGACGCCCCGATCCTGCTCCTCGACGAGGCGACCTCGGCGCTGGACGCGGAATCCGAGCGCGCGGTCCAGGCCGCCCTGGACACGCTGATGCGCGGACGCACCACCCTGGTGATCGCCCATCGGCTCGCCACGATCCGCGCGGCCGACCGCATCCTGGTCCTCGACGACGGCCGCATCGTCGAGACCGGCACCCATGAGAGCCTGCTGGCCCAGGGCGCGCTCTACGCGCAGCTCGCGAGCCTGCAATTCACCGACGCCCTGGACGAGACCGCCCGCGGCAAGGGTCTGCGCATCCGCGGCGAACGCATGCCCGCCGCCGAATAAGCGGCGCGGAACCCGCCCCCGCGGGTCTCGGGCGCGGATGACGGGCGTGCGCCGCGCCGGCGAGGGGCAGGAATGCGGGCGCGGTGTCGAAGCCCGCGGTGACCCGCCTCCACCCGGACCTCGCCCGCTTCCCCGCCTGCCGTTCCTCGCGCCGCCGATCCCCGATCGAGCCGCTGGACGGGCTGATGCGCCCCCTCGGCGGCGGCTGAACGGCGTGCGCGCCGGCCTGTACCCGGCGGGATCGTCGGTGCTGTTCCTGATGACCGGCGGCACGCCCGGGATCTTCGTCGACAAGGACACGCTGACCGGTTGCGGAGTCTGATACGGCCCCGGCCCCCGAGGGCTCAGGCGGCGCGAATGCTGCGGGTCCGGCTAGATGACGGTTCGGCCCGGGGCGAGTCCGGCCGCGCCGCCGTGGCCGCCAGCGAGGCCGAGGCCGCGCGGAGCGCCCGGATCGGGTCCGCGATACCATCGATACCGGAACAGTCCTGATCGGGCGCACCCGCGACCCGCTGCGCCTGAGCCGCGATCGCCTCCGACACCATCGCGGCCTGCTCGGACAGTTCCCTCGCCCGGGCGGCAGCCGCCGCGAAACCCCCACCCGCCTGGGCGGCCGCGAGGGTGGCTCGCAGCGCCATCACACTCGCCTGGGCGGTCATCTCGGCGAGCGACCCGATCGTGTCGGCGGGTGTCGGATGGGCCGGCTGACCGCTCAGCGTGACCAGCCCGTGCTGGAAGATCCGCACCGCCTCTGCGACCGCGTCGGCCTCCCCGGCCTGCCGGAATGCGATCGCCGCCCCGGACGCGTCCAAGCGCAGGCCGTGCCGGCCGGCGGAGTCAGAGCCCCGGGGGGCGGCTGACCGGGACCACGCCAGCCACCAGCCGCCGATCATCGCCAGGGCCAGAGCGACCAGGCCGGCAAGGACGCTCGGCTCGAACGTCGCTGTTGCGGACGGTGATGGCCGCCCCCAGCCGGGCCCGGCGGCGAGCAGGGCGCCGAGCACCGCGAAGATCGCGACGAGAGACGCGCATCTGGAAAGGGTCAGCTTGGACATCGGTGGAACCATCCCCGCCTCGCCGTCAACGATGCGTCGAAATGGCTAATCCGCCGTTAAATGATCTGACCGTCGGTCAAATTCGACCGACCATTATTCGCGATCGGCGATCCAATAGACAATAGTTTTGCGAAACTGGATTAAATATCGGGCGAGGCACGATGATCGCACGACTATCCTGGACGCGGACTCGGAGGTCCAAGACTCGGACAAGGGATCCCGCAATGCGGATGCCGCAAGGGCCGCTCCCCGCCCGGTGCCTGACCTCACCGGGCACCAGAGCGGTCGATGGAAAGCGTCGGGCCGCCGACCCTACCGCTCCGTGAGCTTCATCTCGATCCGGCGGTTCTTGGCGTAGGCCTCCTCGGTCGTACCGGCGTCGAGGGGCTGGAACTCGCCGAAGGCGCCGGCGAGGAGATGCTGCGGCGGGATGCCCTTGCCGGCGAGGTACTGCACCACCGCGATGGCCCGGGCCGCCGAGAGCGCCCAGTTCGACGGGAATTGCGACGTGTTGATCGGCCGCGCATCGGTGTGGCCGTCGACCCGCAGGACCCAGGGCAGGTCCGCCGGGATTTGCCGGGCGAGGTCGGCGATGGCCCCGGCGATCCGGTCGAGCTCGGGGCCGGCCTCGGGCTTGAGCGTCGCCGAGCCGCCCGGGAACAGCACCTCGGATTGCAGCACGAAGCGGTCGCCGACCACCCGGATGTCGGGGCGGTTGCCGAGGATCTGGCGCAGGCGCCCGAAGAAGTCCGAGCGGTAGCGGGCTAGCTCCTGGACCTTCTGGGCCAGGGCGACGTTCAGCCGGCTGCCGAGCTCGGCGATGCGCACCTGGGATTCCCGATCCCGGGTCTCGGAGGCGGCGAGCGCATCCTCGAGGGCGGCGAGCTGCCGACGCATGGCGCTGATCTGCTCGTTCAGCAGATCGACCTGGGACAGGGCCCGCTTGGTCGCGCCGCGCTCGGCCTCCAGCTGCTTGTCGAGGGCGCCCGCGGCGCCCTGGCTGACGGTGGCAGCCTCGGCCTGGGACTTCGCCTGGTCGCGCTCGGCCTCGACGCCGGCCAGGGTGGTGCGGAGGCTGCGGACCTCGTCCTCCTGGCTGCGGCGGTTCGAGCGCTCGAGGGCCAGGAGGTCGGTGAGGTCGGCGATCTGCCGGTTGAGCTTGACCAACGTCGCGTCCCGCCCGGTCAGCTCCTGCGACAGGAAGAACTGCCCGACCACGAAGACGGTGAGCAGGAAGACCACCGCCAGCAGCAGCGTCGCCAGGGCGTCGACATAGCCCGGCCAGACATTGACGGAGCGTCGGGAGCGGGCCGCGGTCGAGGCCACTACACCCGCTCCCGGCCCAGCCGGTCGAGCACCTGCTTCAGCTCGCGCTCACGGCTCGCCTGCGCCTCGACCCAGTCGCGGATCATCTGCTGCTCGGCCCGCATGTGCTGGACGAGGCCCTGGATGCCCTCGGCGAGGTTGGTCATGGCGAGCGTCGCGGCCCGGCCGCCCCCGCCCTCCGAGACGATCGCGGTCAACCGCTCGATCGCCTCCTTGAGGTCCTGGGTGCCGGCGGCCGGCCGGATCGCGGTGGCGCCCTCTGTCTCGGCCGCCAACGCGCCGGACAGCAGCCAATCCTGCAATTCGTTGTGGAAACGGGCATGGGCCTGGCTGGCCTGCAGCTCCAGGAAGCCGGTGATCAGCGAGGAGGCGAGGCCGAACAGCGAGGCCGAGAAGGCGAGGCCGATTCCCGAGAGCGGTACCGCCAGGCCCGATTTCAGCTCGTCGAACATCACCCCGGCATCGCCGCCGCCGCGCATGCCCTTGATCACCCCGCCCACCGCCGAGAGGGTGTCGATCAGGCCCCAGAACGTGCCGAGCAGGCCGAGCAGGATCAGGATGCCCGCGATGTAGCGCAGGATCTCGCGATCCTCGTCGAGGCGCGCCGCGATCGTGTCGAGATAGCCCGAAGTCCCCGGCAGAAGCGCCCCGGTTTTCCGGGCGGCGATCATCGGCACCATGGGCGCCAACAGGGCCGGCGGCTTCTTGGCCTGGCCGCCGCTCGCCACCGCGTTGACGTAGCTGACCTCTCGGTACAGCCGAAAAACCTGCCCGAAGGCGATCAGCACCGCGATCAGCAGCACGCCGAGGATCAGCCCGTTGAGTCCCGGATTGGCCAGGAAGGCGGGCGTGATCTGCTTGAACAGGATGAAGGCGAGGAAGCCCACCAGGATCAGGAAGATCACCATCCGCCCGAGATAGATCCCGGGCCGTGCCAGCGGCTGTATTTTATTCTCGTTGTCGTCGCGGGCGGCCATCGGTCGCTCTAGCCTGATCTCACCATGAAGCCGCCGGCGGGCGGGATCCGTCGCGGCCACTGTGGGGGTAGCCCTGCACGCGATCAAGTCTCTCCACGGTCACGCTTGTGCGGCGATCGAGCCCCCCGGAAGGGGTGACAGCTCCGATCGTCCGACCCGCGCCGGCTCACGCCCCGCGCAAGCCGCCTATCCGGCGTAGTACGCCACCGAGGCGCGGCGCCGAAGGGCCTCGGACCGCGCGAGCTAGCGGTGCTGGTACCAATCCCAGACCAGGAAGGCCGGGAACGGGAGCATGATGGCGAAGAAGATCCAGTCGAACATCTGCGGCATGGCGCGGTCCCTTGGCGCGGTCCCTGGGTTCGGGGGTCTCTGCAATCTACGGATGCAGACCGCCGAAGTTCCGGACCTGTGCCATGCCGGGACACCCGGCACCCTGCGCGGGCTGCCGTCGATCCGCCTCTACTCCCAGAACCGCGGCCAGCTCTCTTCGAGATTCGGACCGAGGCGAACCGCCGCGACCCGGGTGGCGAGGCCGTCCGCCTGGGTTTCCACGGCGACGCCGCACAGCGTGGCCTCGCCTCCGGCCACTTCCCAGCGGGAGCCCGGCGTCTTCTGGATCATCCGGCGGATCGGCTCGTCCTTCTGCATGCCGATGACCGAATCGTAGTCGCCGCACATCCCGGCATCCGACATGTAGGCGGTGCCCCCGGGCAGGATCCGGTGGTCGGCCGTGGGCGTGTGGGTGTGGGTCCCGACCACGAGGCTCGCGCGGCCGTCGAGGTAATGGCCGAAGGCCTGCTTCTCGCTGGTTGCCTCCGCGTGCACGTCGACCACCACGGCGTCGGCGGCGGCCCCGAGGGGACAGGCCGAGAGCTCGCGCTCCACCGCGGTGAACGGGTCGTCCATGGCGTCGAGGAAGACCCGCCCCATCACGTTGACCACGAGCACCCGGGCGCCGCCTTGCGTCTCCACCACGGTGGCGCCGCGGCCGGGCGTGCCGGGCGGGTAGTTCGCCGGCCGCACCAGGCGCGGCTGGCGGGCGATGAAGACCAGCGCCTCGCGCTGGTCGAAACTGTGATTGCCGAGCGTCACGGCATCGGCACCGGCCTGGATCAGCTCGTCGCAGATCGTCTCCGAGATGCCGAAGCCGCCGGCTGAATTCTCGCCGTTCACGACGACGCAGTCGAGACGCCAGCGCTCGCGCAGCTTGGGCAGACGCTCGCAGACGACGCTACGGCCCGGGCGACCGATCACGTCGCCGAGAAAAAGCAGCCGCATGGATCAGGACTTCCTGTCGAACCGGATCACGCCCGTTTCGGTGATCACGAACTGGAGCGGTCGGTCATGCGGCTCGGCCGGCACGCGATCAACCCGTTGCACGGAAAATCCAACCCCGACGGTCAGGACGGGCCGGGTGCGGGACAGGCGCGCGATCGCGCCGTCATAGTAGCCGCGGCCGTAGCCGATGCGCTGACCCGTCCCGTCGAAGGCGGCGAGCGGCACGATCAGGGCGTCCGGCTCCACGGGCGGCAGGGACGGGTCGGGCTCGCTGAGGCCGAAGCGGCCGGCGACCAACGCATCTCCGGCCCGCCATTCGCGGAAGATCAGGCCCTCGGGGGTGACGTGCGGCAGCGCGACCCGCTGGCCCCGGGCGAGCAGGCCCTCGGCGGCCGGGCGCGGATCGACCTCGCTGCGGATCGGCCAGAAGGCGCCGACCAGCCGCGCCTCGGCCAGCTCCGGCAGGGCGAGGAGCGCCTGCACGATCCGGGCGGACGCGGCATGCCGGGCGGCGGGCTCCAGCGCGTCCCGGGCGGCGAGCGCCGCGCCGCGCAGCTGGGCTTTGAGCGCCGCATCCGTCTTGGCGGGGTCGGCTTCAGGAGAAGGAGAGTGCGGAGCCACGTGAGCCGTTGGAGGATCGATCCCGGGAAACCTACAGAGTAGGTGGGCGCCGTGTTGGCCAAGTCCAGGGACGAGGCCAGGGACAGCTCCCGAGGGAGTCGATAAGGCCCCGGGGAAAGTGCTCCTGACGAACTCTGCAGCCCCGCCTGCGCAATGTAGCGATCTCGTGGGGTTCCTGCCAGGGCCCGGCGGACCGAAATATCGACGCCGGGACCGGCCCGGTGGCCTGCATCCGGCGGACGCCGTCAGCGCGTCCGGTCGGCCGCCCCGGCGACGACGGCGCGGGTGCCGGCCAGGATCTCGGCCCGCACGGTTTCCGTCGGAGCGGCGTCCCAGAGCTGGATCAGCTCGATCAGACCGGCATGCGCCACCGAGGTCGGCTCGGAGAAGAACGTCTCCACCGGAATGCCCGCGACCGCGGCGATCCGTACGAGCCGGGCATTCAGGGCGCTGCGCGCGTGCGTGTCGGGCTGGATCGTCGCGCTCACACTCATGAAATCGCCACTCCGATCGGTCGGGAGCCTTCGATATCAGAGACGCTCTAGCCAAAATACAATCTATGCAACTAGTTCCGGCGAATTAATTCAGGTATAAGTTGCGTTATCCACCAGAACGGGTCGGCGTCGAGGGCCGGATACCGTTTTGGCGGCTAAAGCCGCCCACGCCTCAGGCTGTACCGTGGCCGCCGGCAGCGGAGGCAGTGCTCGCGTGCAGGGTCAGACGCGGCCGGGCAACCGGATCCGCGGGGCCCGCGCCGAGCCGTCGATGCACTCGATGCCGCCGCCCGTGTTCACGGTATGGAGCCGAGACCCGGGCCAGGCCGGGCCGGGCTCGATGCGGCCGATGACGGTCTGCGAAAAGCCCTCCGGGTCGAGGCGGTCGATCCGCGCCAGCCCGAGGGCGCGGCCATAGCCCGTCGCGCAATCCTGGACCGGGCGGATGAGGCGTCCGCCGCGCTCGACGATGCGCCCTGCGGGCCGCGCGGTCGCGGGATCGATCAGCACCGGATTGGCCGGATGCGGCGTATAGGGGCCGCGGAAATCGGGGGCCGACCAGAGACAGAGCGCGTCGTGGTAGGATCCGGACCCGGCGGGCGCCTCGGGGACGGCATCGCGCAGGGTGGCGAAGATCCACCAGCGGCCGCCCTGTTCGAGGAGGGTCGCGTCGCTGGCGACCACGCCCGAGAGCAGCGTCGCCTCCTTCACCCAGCCGCCGGGGTAGCGGGTGGCGCGGTAGAGATCGACCGTGCCGGAGGCGGAGCTTTCCGGCACCATCCAGGCCTCGCCGTCGCGCTCGAACACGAACGGGTAGGACAGGTGATGGGGCTCCTCCAGCACCGGGACGGGCGTGCCCTCGGGGCCGTCCGGGCCGAAGCGGACCGCGGAGATGATCGCCTTGCCGGTGGCGTGCGGGAATTCCTCGACGAAGACGTGCGTGCTTCCGCCGAAGGCCAGCGGGAACGGGTCGGCGTAGAAGCGGTGGCCGTCATCCGGCAGGTCGGTCCAGCCGGCCTGGGGATGACGCCCGAGGTCGATCAGGTCCGGCCCGTCGAGGCGCCGCCAGCCGCAGCGCCAGTGCGGGGCGCGGTAGCAGAGATGGTACAGGCGGTGGATGACAGCGCCCGCGATCATCCGCGCGGCCCGGGTCCCGAGCTCGCCGCCCGACAGGGTCCGCGCCGGCTCGGAGGGCGGCAGGGGCGCGACCGAGGGCGGTTCGCTGCGCCCGGCGGCACGGCGTCCGAGGGCGGCCGCGACCAGCGTCACCGTCCGGGCGAGCGCGTCGTCGACGCCGGCGAGCAGGATACCCGGCCGGTCGGTGCCGAGCCGGCCCTCGGCCACGATGGTCCCCGCCGCGACGAGGGTCAGCCGGGGGACCGCCCCGGCGAGCAGGCTCGCCAGGAGGGCGTCGTCGCCGCGCCGTCCGTCATAGGCGAGCTGCCAGGTTGCCGGGCCGGCCGGGAGATCGCCGCACAGGTCGAGGACCACGTCCGGCTTCGCGTCGGGCCGCCGCCACGGGTCGAGGGCGGTCGGCGGCAGGCGCTCGGAGCCGAGGCGCGGCAGGCGGTGGATCAGCGCCTCGAGCCGGAACAGCAGCTCGATCGTGTCGGGCCACCCGTCCGGCACGACGGCCGCGTCGACGCTCACGGTCCGGATGCCGGCCGTGCCGGCGAGCCGCTGCAGCAGGGCGATCTGCCAGCGGCGCGGCTCGGCCCCGTCGAGACGAACTCTCACATGCATGATGAGCGCCTTCGCCCCGTCGATAATCTGCCGGATAACGGCCGCAGATCCGATCTAATTCCCAAACGGTAACGAGACCGATAACCCTATAGGCAGCGGACTTTGGTTGACGGCGTTTACCAGACGCCGAGTAATTGGTGGTTGCGCCGATGACCCTCGGCAGTCTTGAGGGATTGTCAGCAGTCTGCGCGACTCTTGCAGTAGGAGATGGGGCCCGCGAGGGACCGACCGAGTTCGAGACGATGGTGACCGATCGTGGCACAGATCGACCGTAACATTGCCGTCGCGACCTGGCTCGCACCGGTCCATCCGGCACAACCGGAGCGGACGGGTCCGACCCGGCCCGACACCACCGCCGAGTTCGGCGACCTGTGGCGCATCCTGTGGCGGCGCAAGCGCACCGTGCTGGGCACCGCCCTGGTGCTCGGCCTGCTGGTCCTGGCCTATGCCCTGATCACCCCGTCCCTCTACACGGCGACCGCGCAGATCCTGATCGACCCGCGCGACCGGCAGGTGGTGCTCAACGACGTCAATCCCGCCGCCCTCTCGCCGGATGGCGGCATCGCCCAGGTCGAGAGCCAGGTGAAGGTGATCGAGTCGGACGCGGTCCTGGGCCGGGCGGTGGCGCAGGCGGGGCTCGAGGGCGAGCCGGGCTTCGGGGTCGCGCAGGCCGGGCTGATCTCGCGCACCGTCGCCTCGCTGCGGGAGATGGTGCTGGGCCCAAAGGCGGAGCGCCCGGTGGATGCCCGCGGCCGGGCCCTTGACCAGTTGCGGCGCAAGCTCGCGGTCAAGCGCGCCGACAAGGTGTTCGTGATCGACGTCGTCGTCACCACGGCGGATCCGGATCTCTCGGCCCGGATCGTCAACGCCATCGCCAACGCGTACCTCGCCGACCAGACCGAGGCCCGTTCCGACGCCGCCAAGCGCGCCGCGGGCGACCTGCGCGGCCGCCTCGACGAGTTGCGCAACACCGTCAACGCCGCCGACAAGAAGCTCGAGGATTACAAGGCCAAGAACGGCCTGATCGCGTCGAGCGGCCGGCTGGTGAACGAGCAGCAGCTCACCGATTCGAACGCCCGCCTGGTCGCCGCCCGGGCCCGCACCGCCGAAGCGAAGGCGCGCCTGCAGGGGATCAAGGACGCGCGCGGCCAGGCGATCGGCTCCGGCGCGATGCCGGAGGCCATCCAGTCCTCGGCGGTGGACCGGTTGCGCGGCCAGTACGCCGAGCTCGCCGCCAAGGAAGCGGACCTGCGCACCAATCTCGGCGAGCGCCATCCCTACATCGCCGCCGTGCGCACGCAGATGCAGGACGTCCGCCGGCTGATCGATGCCGAGCTCAACCGCATCGCCGGCGCGGCCGAGACCGAGTACCAGCGCGCCCAGGCCAACGAGCGCTCGCTCGCCGCCGATCTGGAGAAGCTGCAGCGGCAATCCGCGGTGACCTCGCAATCCTCCGTCCAGCTGCGCGAGCTGGAGCGGGAGGTCGAGGCGGCCCGCACCGTCTACAACACGTTCCTGGTCCGCACCCGCGAGATCAAGGAGCAATCCGGCATCGACAGCTCGAATGCCCGGATCATCACCTCGGCCCGTCCGCCGCAGGATGCGAGCTGGCCGCCGCGCCTGATCCTGGTCGCCGCCGCCCTGGCCGGCGGCCTCGGCCTCGGCGCCGGCATCGCGCTCACCCGGGAATATCTGGAGCCGACGGTGCTGTCGCCGCGCCAGCTGGAGCGGCTGTCGAACGCCCCCGTCGTCGCGGTGATCCCGGGCCTGCAGCCGGGTGGGGCCAGCACCGCGGCCGCGAGCTTCACCCTCGATCATCTCGCCACCGCGGAGGGAACGCGCGGCCGGTCGCTGGCGCTGCTGGTGACCTCCGGCGAGGCCGAGGCGACGGAGCGCCGGGCCGTGATCGCGCTGCTGGCCTCGGTGGCGGTGGCGCGCGGTGACCGGGTTCTTCTGGTCGATGCGGATCTGCGCGCCGACGGTGGCGGCTCGGCCGGCCTGCTCGACGTGCTGCGCGGCGAGCAGAGCCTCAACGCGGTGACGCAGGTCGATCCGAAGACCGGCGCGCGGCGGATCGGGCTCGGCGACACCCAGAAGCCGATCCGCGACGCGCTGGTGCCGGCCAATATCGAGCGCTTCCTGGCCGGCGTGAAAGGCCGGTTCGAGCTGGTCCTGATCGATGGCGGCGTCCTGTCGGAGAACCTGCGGCTCGGCCCGATCGCCGCGGCGGCGGACCGGCTGCTGCTGGTCGTCTGCAACGGCGCCACCCGCCAGCGCGACCTGATCGATCTCGTCGACACCTCCGAGGCCCTCGGTCGGCCGGTCTCGGGCTCCCTGCTGCTCGACCGGCGCAGCGCGTGAGCACGGCGCGGCCCGCGGGCTTCGCGCACCGGCTGGCCGCGCGATCGCGGCCCGGCGCTGGCCTGGCCCGCGCGGAATCGCTGGCCTTCGTGCTGCTGACCGTGGTGCTGGTCGGCGTGTCGGGCGGCCTGCTCTGGGCGCTCGGTCTCAATTACGACGGGATCAGCGGCTCGGCGCCGTCGAAAATCCATCCGGCGACCTACATGGCGGTGGCGCTCGTCGGCTGGACGATGCTGCGCGCCGGCAACCCGGTGATCCCGGTGGCGCAGGCGCTCAACCGCCGCCCGGCCTGCGTGCTGCTCGCGACCTGCGGCGTGCTGCTCCTCGTGCTGATCGCCGCCCGCGGCGGCACGGGACTGGCCGGTTCGATCGACACCTTCGTGCTGGCCGGCCTGATCCCGATCCTGCTGATGGATCGCGACGCCGCGACCCTGCGGCGGATCGAGACCGTCTTCCACCTGATGATGCTCGCCAACGCGATGCTCGGCCTGTTCGAGTTCGCCAGCGGCCAGCGCTTCTTCCCGTTCCGGTTCGACGGCATGGCGTTCGAGACCGATACGCGCTCGGCCGCGCTCCAGGGCCATCCGCTGGTCAATGCGACGCTCACCGCCTGCTACATCCTGGCGCTCGCCAAGGGCGGCGGCCGGCTGAGCCCGGCGCTCCGGGCCGGAATGATCGCCGTGCAGCTCGTCGCCCTGGTGACCTTCGGCGGCCGCTCGGCCACCGTGACCACCCTGGCGCTCGGCGGCCTCGTCGGGCTGTTCGCCCTGAACCGGACCCTGCGGAGCAACCGGATTCCCCTGATCGGTGCGGCCTGCGCCTGCTTCGTGCTGACGGCGCTGCCCGTGATGGTCGCCGTCCTGGCCGCGGTGGGCTTCTTCAACACGCTGCTGAGCCGGTTCGTCTCCGACGGCGGCAGCGCCCAGGCCCGGGTCGACATGCTGGCGATCTTCGACGCGATCCCGTTCCGGCAATTGCTGCTGGCCCCGGACCTCCTGCAGGTGAGCACCCTGCGGCGGATCTACGGCCTGGAATGGGGCATCGAGAACTCGATCGTCTCCGACGTGCTCTACCACGGCATCCTGGTGACGACGCTGCTGGTCGTGGCGGTCGGCCTCTACCTCACCGAGATCGCCCGCCAGTGCCGCCGCGGGGTCTGGCTGCCGATCCTCGCCTTCGTGATCCTGATCAACACCTTCGAGGGGCTGGCCGGGAAGACCACCATGCTCGCGAAGTTCGCGATGATGCTGATCGTGCTGTTTCCGCCGGGCGCCACTCGGGAGCGGGGCTGACACCTCGGTCGGCCCTACCCCCGGCTCCTCCTACTCTCCCCCCCCCCTCATCCTGAGGCGCGAGCGCAGCGAGCCTCGAAGGAGCCCTCCAGGGATCGCGCGGCAGGCTGGAAGGCTCCTTCGTGGCCTCCGCTGCGCTCCGGCACCTCAGGATGAGGGGGGAGAGTAGGAGGAAACACTTCTGAGCGAACCCGCTTAACGACGTCTGCCAAGCCCGAGCGCGGCCACCAGGGCCGGATCGATGGCGTGGCCATCGTCCATCAGGCCGAGCCCGTCGAACAGGTTCCAGAACGACCAAGCGAAGCCCGCCCGCTCGGCCGCGCGCCGTACGTCGCCGAGATAGGCCGCGCGATCCGCGGGCCTGGATGCCGTGTACCGGGAATCGGTGCGCAGCGCCCCGAACTCCCCCATCAGCACATGCCGGGCCGGAATCCCGTAGAGGTCGGCCCAGGTCGAGACCGGAGCCATCGCCTGCGCCAGATAGGCCGGGCCCGGATCGGCCTCGCCGTATTCGCGCAGCTTCGTCTCGATCACCGCGAAATCCCGGGCCTTCTCGGCCTGCGGGACGGCACGGTCCGCCGCCATGCGGGCCCGGATTGCCGCGAGCGTCTCGGGCAATCGTGCCGCCGCGCCCGGCCAGGGCACGGCATTCAGCCAACGGTAGAACGGCTCCTCGGTGAGCCAGGTCGCACCCTGGTGGGAGAACAGATACGGCTCGTAGAAATGGAAGGTGTAGAGCAGCGGCGCGAACCGCGTGAAGGTTGCCGGGTCGAGGGCCGTCAGCCCGGACACGAGGCTGCCGCAGGCGCCGGTCGCCACCAGGGTCAGGTCCGGCGCGGCGTCGCGCGCGGCGGTGAGGAGCCCGGCCTGAACCCGGTTCCAGGCGCCCGCTCCGCAGGCCTGCGGCGGCTCGTTCACCGGCTCCAGCGCCACCCGGTCGGGACCCTTCCGGGCGCAGAGCCGGGCCAGTTCGGCGATCAGGCCGCGATAGGCCGGGTAGAGCGGCGCTTGCTCGGAGCCGTAGAAGGCGCCGGGCGTGTAATGGTGGGTGGCGGCGTTCGCCTGGACGTTGAGCAGGACGCGCATCCCGGTCGCCAGCACCGCTTCGATCGCATCCGACAGGGTGCCGAGAAGCTCGGCCCGGCGCGCGCCGGTGAACGCCACGAACGGCCCCGGATCGAGCGGAAGCCGGGCGAAGTCGAAGCCGAGCTCCGCCAGCCGGCGCAGATCGTCCCGGCTCGGCACGGGGCGGTCGGCCTGGAACGGCGGCCAGGCATAATCGGTCCGCGGCGCCGGAAACTCGGTGGTGAGCGAGAACCACGGCCATAGGGCGATGCCGCGGCGGAGCCGAAGCGGTTCCGGGGCGGCCACGACCGGGAGCGCGCCCGTGCCGGCGACGGCGAGCCCACCGGCCAGCACGGACCGCCGGCTCGCCCTCATCCCTCCGTCCCGGCCGTAGCGCGCTGCGGGCTTGCATGGGCCCTGACACGGGATTCCGGGGCCGGCAGCCGCGGGTAGCCGCCGACCCGGCGCAGCTCGTCCTCATAGGCGGCCAGGACGTCGTCCCAGCGAAACCGTTCGGCCTGGGCGCGCGCCGCGGCCCGGGCGGCCGCGACCGCCCCATCGTCGGTCAGGACCCGCTCGATAGCGGCGGCGCAGCTGTCGCCGTCGGTGAAGTAGAACTGGCCGTCGCCCGCGGTGCCGCGGTTGAACGGGTTGTCGTGCGCGATCACCGCGTTGCCGGCCCACAGCGCCTCCACAAGCGACGGGTTGGTGCCGCCGACCGTGTGGCCGTGGAGATAGGCGCGCGCGTGGACGCGCAGGCTCTGGACCATCTCCGGCTCGTAGATCGCCCCCGGCATCAGCACCTCGAGCCCGGCGGCGTTCTCGACGGCGCGGTGATAGGCGTTGCCGACCTTCAGGGTGCCGAGCACCACTAGCCGCATGCCCCTGGGCTTGCGTGAGAACGCCTCGACCAGGGTGAGGATGTTGTTGTCGGGTTCGATGCGGGCGATCGACACCAGGTAGCGCCCCGGCTCGAGCCCCAGGGGCGGCGGCCGCAGATCCGCCGGCGGCGGATCGCCCCCGTAGGGAATCGTCGCGATGGCGCGACGCGGGCGGCGGCGGGCCAGATGGTCGGCGATGGCCGGATGGTCGGCCACGAGCCGCTGCGACGACCAGGCCGCGATCCACTCGCTCCCGTAGAAGAACGCCCGCACCGGCAGCGGCCATTTCGGCCGGCGCCACTCGATTCCGTCCATGTTGGTCAGGATCCGGCCGCCGCGCGCCCGCAGGTAGGGCAGGAACGCCGCGCCGTTATAGCCGAGGACGAGGCAGACGCCGCCCCGCGTCGCCGCGTCCTTCACGCAGAACGCATCGAAGGCCAGCGTCGCGGCCGGACCGCGCAGGGCCACCTCCACGGTGATCAGCGTGATGCCGTTCCAGGTCCGGGTCGAGACCCGGTCCCGCACCCGCTCGACCTCCGCCTGACAATAGACGCCGACCCGCCAGCCGTGACTGGCGAGATGCAGCGCAAGCCGTTCCGCGAAAGTCTCGAAGCCGCCATGGGCGGCCGGAATCCCGCGCGTCCCAAGAATAAGTAGTGTGGGCGCATCGACGGGCACGGCTCTTCCTTTCCTGTTATCGGTTCATATTGTACAGCGGCAGGAATAACGGTCGCCTAAATAGGCGATACAACCCTCGGTTGTTATAGATCGATAAGTTTTCATCTTATGGTAGATAGTTCGATACTGGCTTCATCTTCTAGCCCAGTTGGCGGCGGTGTGGCACCGCGTCCCTCGGCTTTGCGGACGGATGCGCCCCCCGCCATGCGGCGCGACACAGCCACCGATTCGGGAGCGACCGGGACGACCGGCACGTTCGCGTTCGGGCGCCAAGCCGGAAGCGCGCCGGTCACGCGCATCACCTGCGTGCATCAGGGCTTCGAGCTCTACGGATCGGATCGCTGCTTCATCGAGACGGTGCGGACCATCCGGGCCGCCCATCCGACCGCGCGGATCGAGATCGTCCTGCCCCGGCGCGGCCCGATCGTGGCAGCGCTCGAGCCCTATGCCGACGCGATCGTGATCGAGCCGCTGTGGATCCTGCGGCGCAAGAACCTCGCCCGCCTCGCCACGTTGGGAATGATGGCCCTGCCCTTCGCGGTGGCCCGGGCGCTCCGGCGGATCCGCGACAGCGATCTCGTCTACATCAACACCACGGTTGTGGCCGATTACCTGCTCGCCGCCCGCCTGCTGCCGGGGCGCAGCATCGTGCACGTGCACGAGATCCCGGAAGGCGCCGTGCTGAAGGTCCTGCGCGGGCTGATCCGCTGGAGCGGCGCCAACGTCGTGTTCAATTCGCGCGCCACCGAGCGGGCCTACGCCCTGCCCGTGGGGGCCACAGCGCGCGTGGTCTATAACGGCATCGCCGGACCGGCGGAGCCGAACGGGCGAGATTACGACGGCACGCGGCCCCTGCGGGTGCTGATGCTCGGCCGAATCAGCCGGATCAAGGGCCAGGACGTGCTGGTCGAGGCGCTGGCGTCCCTGCCGGCGGCCATCCGCAGCCGGATCGAGCTGAAGATCGTCGGCAGCGCCTTCGAGGACGCCGCGCGCGAGGAAGCGCTGGCCGCGCGGATCGCGGAGACCGGCCTGGCGCAGCAGGTCACCCTCCAGCCCTTCGTGGACGATCCGTCCGCGCTCTACCGCTGGGCCGACGTGGTGACGATGCCCTCGCAGCGTCCGGAATCGCTCGGCCGGGTGGCGATCGAGGCGATGTCCTACGGCGTGCCGCCGCTGGTCACGGATATCGGCGGCCTTCCCGAGGTGGTGGCCGACGGCAAGACCGGCTGGATCGTGCCGCCCGGCGGCCCGGAGCCGATCGCCACGGTGCTCGCCCGCATCGCCACCGACCCGGCCAGCTGGCGCGGCTTCGGCCGGGCGGCCCGGGAACGCTACGAGACCCTGTTCTCGGAGGCCTCGGCCGCCGAGGGGATCGACGCCATGGTGCGCGCGACCCTGCGGCGCGCCCGGAGCCCCGAGACGGCGGTGGCCGCGGAACGGACCGCGCGCCCGGCGGCCTGACCAACATGTCTTCGGTCCGCGCCTATACAGGACGGAGACCGGCCTTTGTCCGCGGTCGATCTTCGGTGGACAATCACCGGCACTGTCAAATTCGGTAAGCACCGCGCGACGATAATAGCCACCGCGCAAGTCGCCGACGATGCCGAGACGCGCGCAGCGCCGCGCAGGCATGGCGCGACCTGCGCTCCGGCGCGTTGAGCGTCTCAAGCGGATCCGGCGGTTTCCGTCGGCGTGCAAGCCGGGCTGGCGGAGGGAAACGACTCGTCATGGATGTCGTCCAGTTCATCACGCGGATCATCGACAGGGTCTCGGCCGAGAACCTGGTCGCCGCCGGCCTGCTGTTCGCGACGGCGTTCGGCTGCGCGCTGATCGCGTATCTGCGCACCGCGGAACGCTACTCGTTTGCCGAGTTCTTCGAATTCGCGCTGCCGCACGAGGTGATGACCCACCCCTCCGCCCGGGCGGATTTGCTGTTCTACGTCACCCGCAAGGCGATCATGCCGTTCCTGCTGATCCCGGCGGGCGTGACCTTCGTGGTGGCGGTCGGCTACGCGACCAACCGGGTGCTGGGCACCCTGTTCGGCATCGACCAGCCGATCTTCGGCGAGCCCGGGCCGGTGACCGTGGTGCTGTTCACCCTCACCATGCTGCTCGCCTACGACCTGTCCTATTACCTCTACCACACGGCCCAGCACCGCTACCCGTTCCTCTGGGAGCTCCATAAGGTCCACCACTCGGCCGAGGTGATGGTGGGCATCACCAAGGACCGGGTCCACCCCCTCGACGAGCTGATGAACCGGGCCTGGGACGGGGTGATCCCCGGGATCTGCTTCGGGATCTGGAGCCTGCTGGCCCTGAACCCGGTCGAGCTGACGGTGTTCGGGATCAACGTCTACATCATGCGCAACATCCTGATGATGGACTTCGTGCGCCACACCCATTTCAAGATCTCGTTCGGCCGGCTCAACGCGGTGATCCTCTGCCCGCACTGGCACCAGCTCCACCACTCGACGGCGCCGCAGCATTACGACAAGAATTTCGGGCTGCTGTTCTCGTTCTGGGACCGCCTGTTCGGCACCCTCCACGTCCCGGAGCCGAACGAGGATTTCACCTTCGGCCTGGTCGATCGCGATGTCGCCGATTATCAATCCCTCTCGGGTCTCTACGTGCTTCCTCTCAAGAAGATGGGCCGGCGGATCGCCCGGCAGGTCCGCCGCCTGCGCGGGATCCCCGCCCAGCCTAGCTCCGGCGCCTGACCATGTCCCCTGAACGTTTCGAGATCGTCCGCACCGCGGAGCGGCTGGCCGCCGTCGGGCCGGCCTGGACCGCGCTGTGGCGCCGCAGCGGCGCCCTGGTGTTCCAGAGCCATCCCTGGATCTCGGCCTGGTGGGCCAGCGCCCCCGACCGCGAGCGGCGGGCGCTCGCGATCGTGCTCGCCTGGCGCGGCGACACCCTGGTCGGCGTGCTGCCCCTGGCCACCGTGCGGCGGAAGGGCTTCCGCGTGCTCGAATGGGCCGCGAAGGATTGCTCCGATTTCGGCGACGCTCTGCTGGCGGACCGCACGAATGCCGGGCTCGTCCGGCGGATGTGGCAGCAGGCCAGCCGGGCGGGCGGCTTCGACCTCGCCTACCTGAACCGGCTCCTGCCCGACGCCGCCGCGCGGGCGCTGCTCACCCCCATCTCGGGCAGCACGAGGCTGCGCCTCAACCACCGCGACGAGGCGAACTGGCGGGTGCGCGGCCCCTGGCCGACCGGGCAGGCCTGGTTCGACGCGCAATCGAAGAAGACCCGCCAGAATTACCGGCGCGGCCAGAAATCCCTGGGCGAGCACGGACCGCTGACCTTCCGGCTGCTCGGCCCGGAGGAACCGCTCGGGCCTGTTCTGGACAAGCTCACCCAGTTCAAGCGCGCGTGGCTCGCGACCCACAACCTGCCCTCGACGGCCTTCTACGACGAGGGTTCGCAGGCGCTGCCCGCCATGGTGGAGGTGCTGGCCGGGACCGGACTCCTGCACGCCTTCGTGCTCGAATGCGGTGGCGCGCTGGTGGCCGTCTCGATCAACTTCGTCCAGGCCGGCACGATGATGGCGTTCGTCACCACCTACGACCCGGCCTTCGAGCGCGGATCGCCCGGCATGGTGCTGATGATGGACTACATCATGTGGTCGATCGACCAGGGGCTGCACACGGTCGATTTCCTGTGCGGCGACGAGGGCTTCAAGGGCCGCTTCGGCACCGAGAGCCTGACCCTCGCCTCGATGATGGGCGGGCGCACCCCGCAGGGCGCGGCGGCCCATCTGGTCGACCGCACCGGGCACGTCCTCAAGCAGCGCTTCGGCAAGACGGACGACACGGCGACCCACGCGGCCGAAGCGGCGGCGTGACTCGCGGGACCGGTGCTGGTTGAGAGGAAAGCGTGCCGTCGGGGCGCTGAGCATCCCGACGATTCCAGGCCGCCGCGCTAGGGCGATCCCGTCGCCGAAACGCCCGCGCCGCGCCCGCCCCGCGACGACGCCCGAAACGCCCCCACCGACCAGATCAGCGTCGCGATCTCGGAGGCGAGAAGCCCGAGAAGGGCCGTGTCCGGCGGCATCAGCAGCAGGAGCGGCACCATGAGGGCGAAGCCCAACGCGGCGCTCGCCACGGCCCCGGCCGTGATCGTCCGGAACGCCGCGGAGGCTTCGAGATAGGCGCGCGGGATGGCGTAGAGCAGCGACGTCGTCACGACGGCCCAGACGCCGAGCCCGATCCAACCCATGGGCTCGGCGGCGAAACGCCCCTTGAACAGCACCTGCTCGATCAGCGGCAGGGTCGCGGCCATCACCAGCCCGTAGACCAGGCAGGCACAGCCGATCAGCAGGACGTGGCGCATCACGAGCCGGCGGGCGGCCTGGACCTGCCTGGCGGCCAGCAGGCCGCTGATCTCCGGCAGGACCATATTCATCAAGGCGCTCGTGGGGATGCGCAACGGCGCGTAGAGCACCAGCGTCGCGGCGATCGGCGCGTAGGCCGCCGGTCCGGCCAGAAGGGCGAACAGGAGCGTCAGGCCCTGGCCCTGCACGGTGAGGCTGGTGACGCCGGCGAGCGACCAGGCCAGGGTCCGCCAGATCGCCCGGTAGCGCGCCCGCGCCCGGGCGTGGAGCGAGATCCGCAGGCGTTGCCGCAGGGCCCCGTAGGCCACCGCGATGGCGATGGCATGGGCCAGCGCGATCGCGAGGAACGCCCGGTCGAGCAGGGCCGCGCCCTCCCCGCTCACCCCGCGCCACACGAAGGCGGCACCGCAGACGGCGTAGACGAGATCGCTCAGACCCGCGATCCGCGGCCGCCCGCGCGCCAGCAGCACGATCCGGAGATAGCTGCGGAAGCCGTAGAGGCCCACGAACGCCCCGGCCGCCAGGGCGCCGAGGCCGATCACCGGGATCAGCGCCACGGAGGTGGCGACCGCCATCAGCACGGAGACCAGGGCTGCGCCGGAGCCGAACATCACGTCGTAGCCCAGCGCCGCCGGGCGACCGAGGCTGCGGGCGAGGTGGAGCGTCGCCGGCACCGCGACCAGGGCACGGATATAGGTGATGCCGACCGCGCCGACCGTGAACACGATCGCGAACAGCCCGTAATCGTGCGCCCCGAGTTCGCGCACCAGCAGGATGTTCAACGCGAAGTGGAACAGGCTCTGGATCAGCTCGCCGGAGAGGATCACGGCGAACCGTCCGGAAAGGCCGGCGCGCGCCGTCGCGATCAGGTTCAGGCGGCGGGCCGGCATGGAAAGGGTCTCACCGGGTCGCGGCATCGGTCTCGGCATGATGGTGTGGGGCGGCCTTCTTCCGGTGACGACGGCCGCGCTTCGATCCGGTCATCTAGGGGCGGGGTCCGGGACGGCATCCGCATTCGCCCGGGCACGGGCCGGAAACTCTCAACCCTGCGCGTCCGTTCGGTCTCCGGCGCCGCGGCCGAGAACGTGTCCGAGTGCGCTGACGCAGCGGGCGACATCCTCCGCATCGGCCCAGACATGCGGGCTCAGGCGCAGTGCCCCTGACCGCTCGCTCACGAAAACGTTTGCCTCCTGCAAACGATCCACCAGGTTCCCGGGCAGGCCGCCGGGCAGCCGTGCCCCGAGGATGTGGCCCGCGCGCAGGGGCTCCGGCGCGACGGCCAGGCCCAGACCCGCGACGCCTTCGGCCAGGCGGTCGGTGAGGTCGCGCAGCCTGGCCGCGACGGCCGGGACGCCCCACCCGGCGATCAGGTCCAGGCCCGCCGCCGCCATGGAGAGCGCCGCGGGATCGTTCAGTTCGCCGCGATCGTAGCGTCGGGCTCCGGCCACCGGCGACCGGTTCCCGGTATGCTCCTCGATCGGCACCCCGTCCTGCCGGCCGGGCGCGGCGTACAGGAAGGCGACGCCGTAGGGGCCGAGCGCCCATTTGTAGGTCGGAAAGGCCAGGAAGTCGGGCCGCCAGCGGGCGACGTCCACCGGCATCGCCCCGACGGCCTGGGTGGCGTCGATCACCAGGGCGGCGCCGGTGTCGCGCACCGCCGGAGCGAGCCGGTCGAGATCGATCCGGCCGCCATCGGTCCAGTGCAGGGGCGTCAGGGTGGCGACGGCGAGGGGCTTCGCCGCCGGGCGCCGGATGGCCTCCAGCAGAGCCGCCGTCCAGTCCCCGTCCGCCGGCCGGGCGACCTCCTCCACGACGAGATCATGGGCTTCCGCCAGCCGGTCGAAGGCGTAGCGCAGGGACGGGAACTCATCGGCCACCCGCAGCAGCCGGCCGCCCGGCGCGGGGGCGAGGTTGCGCGCGGCCGTGGCCATGGCGTGGCTCACGGACCCGACGATCGCGACGTCGTCGATGCCCGCACCGATCAGCCGGGCCGCCGCCATGCGGGTCCGCTCGGCGAGAGCTGGGATCGCCGAGCGGGGAAAGGTCCAGGGCTGGCTCTTCACCAGGATCCCGGCCTCCCCCGCCGCCCGCACGGCCCGCGGCAGCGGCGACCACGCGGCCGCATCCAGGTAGGCGACATCCGCGGGCACCTCGAACAGGTGGCGCTGGCTGGGAATCGGTTCGACGCGCGGCATGATGGCCGGGACCGTAGGAGATCGCGCGGGAAGCCGCCATGGTCCGGACTTGATCGCTCAGCCCCGATGCCGCAAGCCGGCAGGCCACAGCCCCGCGAGGCAACCGTGCCGACCCGCTCCCTGCCCAAGACCGATATCGCGTCACGATGGGACGCCTGAGCCGCGACTGCTTCGATGCCGGGCCCGCGCCGATGCGGGTCGCCGAGGCAGTGGCGCTGCTGCGCGCGCGGCTGCCGATCCTGTCGGGGATCGAGTCGGTCTCCGTCGAGCGCGCCGACGGGCGTGTGCTGGCGGAGGATCTGATCGCCCCGATCGATCTCCCCCCGTTCGATAACGCCGCGGTCGACGGCTACGCGGTGCGGGCCGGCGACCTTGCGCCGGCGGGCGAGACCCGGCTGCCGCTCGGCGGCCGCGTCCCGGCCGGCCACGCGCCGGCCGATCCCGGGCCGGGCTTCGCGGTGCGGATCTTCACCGGGGCGCCGATGCCGCCGGGCACCGATACGGTGGCGATGCAGGAGGATGTCCGGCTCGACGGCGACGCCGTGATCCTGCCGGCCGGCCTCGCCCCGGGCTCCAATCGCCGCCGGGCCGGGGAGGATGTGGCCCGCGCCAGCCGCGCGATCCCGGCCGGGACGCGGCTGGGGCCGCGCCACCTCGCGCTCGCTGCGGCCCTCGGCCTGCCCGCGCTGCGCCTGCGGGTGCCGCTTAAGGTGGCGCTGTTCTCCACGGGCGACGAGCTGACCCCGCCCGGCCACGAGCTTCCGCCCGCCGGGATCCACGACGCCAACCGGCCGATGCTCGCCGCCCTGCTGCGGCGGCTCGGCGCCGAACCCGTCGATCTCGGCATCCTGCGCGACGCGCCCGGCCCCCTGCGCCAGCGCCTCGCAGCGGCCGCCGCCGCGCACGACCTGATCCTCACCTCCGGCGGCGTCTCGGTGGGCGAGGAGGATCACGTCCGCGCAGCCGTCGAGGCCTCGGGCGGCCTGACCTTCTGGCGGCTGGCGATCAAGCCCGGCCGTCCCGTGGCCCTGGGCCAGGTGGCGGGAACCCCCTTCGCCGGACTCCCGGGAAACCCGGCCGCCGCCTACGTCACCGCCCTCGCCGTGCTCCGCCCCCTGGTCCTGCATCTCTCGGGCGCGCACGACGCGGCGCCGACGCTGACCGTCCGCAGCGGTTTCGACCGGGAGAAGCGGCCGGGCCGGCGGGAATACCTGCGCGTCTGCCTTCGCGCCGGAGCGGACGGCGTGCCCGAGGCGGTGCCGGCGCCCGGCGGCGCCCTGTCCGGCCTGGCGACCAGCGACGGGCTGGTGGAGCTGGCCGAGGATCTGAGCGCCGTGCGAGTCGGCGATGCCCTGCCGTATCGACCGCATGGCGATTGGGGGATGTGACGGCCGGATAGGCGGCGCTGCCATCGACATGACGCTACGAACGTATATACTTTTGGGTATATACACGGAGGCCCGCATGACGAGGACCCGCGTCTTCCAATCGGGGAACAGCCAGGCCGTCCGGTTACCGGCCGGGTTTCGCCTCCGGGGTCCCGAAGTCGAGATCCTGAAACGGGGCGATGAAATCGTGTTGCGGGAGATTCGGCCCCACGATCTCTCTGCTGCCTTCCTCCTTCTGACTGAGCTTCCGATTGATGAGGTCGTCCGTGAGGACACGCCGCCTCAGGAGCGCGAAGGCCTATGAAGCCGCGCTACATGCTGGATACCAACATCTGCATCCACATCCGCCGCGCCCGGCCTCCACAGGTGCTCGAACGGTTCCGGGACCTGACGCCGGGCGACGTGGTCATGTCGCCGATCACACAAGGCGAACTGCTGTTCGGCCTGGAAAAAATCCGGACGACGACGGGCTTCGACGCGGCGCTGCGTGGCTTCACAAAACTGGTCGAATTGATCCCGGTCGTGGCCTTGGGCGAGACCGTTTCCGCACATTACGCGGCGTTTCGCGCCAAGCTGCAGACGGCCGGGTTGAACATCGGGAACAACGACCTTTGGATCGCTGCGCACGCGAAAGCGCTCGATGTCACCCTGGTCACGAACAACACCCGGGCGTTCGACCGGCTCAAGCCCGCCCTTTCGGTCGAAAACTGGGCCGACGAGGCGACCGGATTTGCCCCGTAGGCGCGCGCCCACGATCGAGCTTCCATGACCTTTCGGCGGTGAATTGGACCAGACATCCTGCGGGACACCGCGCCCGTGAGCCTGTAGAGCGTCAGGCCCGATCACGCCGCCCTGTTCGAGACACCGTGTCCCTGCTCGCCGACCGCGCCCCCGCCAAAGTCAACCTGACGCTCCACGTCCTCGGGCGGCGCGCCGGCGACGGCTATCACGAGCTGGAGAGCCTGGTGGCCTTCGCGGGCAGTGCCGACCGCCTGACCCTCGACCCCGACGCACCGCTCGGCCTCACCGTCAGCGGCCCGACCGCCGGCCCCGCCGGCCCGACGCAGGACAACCTCGTCCTGCGCGCCGCCCGCGGGCTCGCCGCGAAGGTGCCGTCGCTGCGGATGGGAGCGTTCCATCTGGTCAAGCGCCTGCCGGTCGCGGCCGGGATCGGCGGGGGCTCCTCCGATGCCGCCGCCGGCCTGCGGCTGCTCGCCTGCCTCAACGGCCTGGCGCTCGACCACTCGGCCGTCATCGCGGCCGCGCGCGAGACCGGGGCCGATGTCCCGGTCTGCCTCGATCCCCGGGCGCGGATGATGCGCGGCGCCGGTGAGGCGATCGGCCCGGCCCTCGGTCTCGCGCCGCTGCCGGCGGTGCTGATCAATCCCGGCGTGCCGGTGCCGACCGCCCCGGTCTTCAAGGCTCTGGGCCTCGCGGTCGGCCAGAGGCTCGACGGCGCACCGCATCCCGCGATCGCCGAGGGGCTCGGCGCCGACGCCCTCGTGGCGGCGCTCGCCCCGGCCCGGAACGATCTGGAAGCGCCGGCGCTCACGGTCGCCCCGGTGATCGGCGAGGCCCTGGCGGCCCTGCGCGACCAGGGCGGATGCCGCCTGGCGCGGATGTCGGGGTCGGGCGCGACGGTGTTCGCGCTGTTCACCGACCGGCGCGCCGCCGTGCGGGCGGCCGCCACTCTGCGGGCCGCCCGTCCGGGCTGGTGGGTGGCGCCGACTTTCCTGCGCTGAGCGACGGACGGCTCCCGTCAGCTTCCGGCCGTACCGGCGCGCGCGCGGCCGCGGCGGAAATAGGCCCGGCGCTCGGCCTCGGCCCGGACCGTCGTGGCGCGCACCTGCAAGAGGTCCTTGCGGGTGAGAAGCCCGACCAGCGCGCCGCTCTCCGGATCGGTCACGGGCAGGCGCCCCTGCCCGGCCGAGAGCATCACGTCGAGGGCGTGCGAGACCACGTCGCCCGGATGCACGACCGCAAGGTCGGCATCCGAGACGCGCTCGGCCAAAGTGCCGTCAGGCCCGTCGCCCTCCCCCGTCTCGACCGTCCAGCGCAGGGCGTCGTTGCGCGTGACCAGCCCCACCGGCCGCCCGGCGCTGTCGATCACCGGATAGGCGTGATGCTCGCCGACACGGATCGCCGCCAGGGCCTCGGCGAGCGCGATTTCTCCGTCGAGGGTCTCGACCGCGCGGGTCATGACCGCCTCGACCCGGGCGAGATCGTAGGGATCGATGCCGTATTCCCGGGTCACGTGCTGGCCCCGCCGGGCGATCTTCTCGGTGAGGATCGAGCGCTTGAGCAGCAGCACGGTCACCGCATAGGCCGCCATCGTGGCCGCGAGCAGCGGCGCCAGGGCGGCGACGTCCCCGGTCACCTCGACGGCGAACACCACCCCGGTGAGCGGCGCCGGCAGGGTCCCGCCGAGCATCGCCGCCATGCCGAGCAGCGCCCAGAAGCCGTGCGCCCCCGGCAGAACGAGCCCGATCAGCCAGCCGATGGCGCCGCCCAGGATCAGCAGCGGCGCCAGCACGCCACCGGATGTGCCCGACGACAGGGCCGCGAGCCAGATCACCGCCTTCACCACCAGGATCGTCAGCACGGCGCCGGCCAGCAGATGCCCAGCGAGGAGGTCGCGGATCACGTCGTAGCCGACGCCGAGCGCCCGGGGCTCCACGAGGCCGCCGAGCCCGACCACGAGGGCACCGAGGGCCGGCCACCACATCCAGTGGATCGGCAGCCGACCGAACCCGTCCTCCAACGCGTAGAGCGCGCGGGTCAGCACGCCAGAGATCAGTCCGCAGGCGACTCCGAGCAGGGCGCAGGCGGGCAGGCCCCACCACGGCAGGGCCGGGTTGTCGGTGAAGGGGAAGAGCGGGCCGGCCTCGAACAAGGCGGGGCGCCAGCAGGCCGCCGTCACCGCCCCGACCGTCACCGGCACGAGGCTGCGCGGCCGCCATTCGAACAGCAGCACCTCGACGGCGAGCAGCACGGCCGCCACCGGCGTCCCGAAGATCGCCGTCATGCCGGCGGCGGCGCCCGACACCAGCAGGGTCTTCCGCTCGGCTGCGCTGAGATGGAAGAACTGCGCGAACAGCGAGCCCACCGCGCCGCCCGTGACGATGATCGGCCCCTCGGCGCCGAACGGGCCGCCGGTGCCGATCGCCACCGCCGAGGAGAGCGGCTTGAGCACCGCCACCTTCGGCGACATCCGGCTACCGCCGATCAGGATCGCCTCCATGGCCTCCGGGATGCCGTGGCCGCGGATCTTCTCCGAGCCGTAGCGCGCCATCACGCCGACGATCAGCGCGCCGATCACCGGGATCGCGATCATCCACGGCCCGGGCGTGGCGCCGGCCAGGGAGGTGAGTGCGGTGTCGAGCCGACCGTACCAGACGGCGTTGGTCACGAGACCGATCAGGGTCAGCAGGATCCAGGCCGTGCCCGAGGCCGCGGTGCCGGTGATCGCGGCCAGCCCGGCCAATGCGAGCACGCGGCGATCCGCGCTGAAATCGCCGAGCGCCCGCCGCAAGGGCCTTTCGTTCGTGCGCTCGATCCCTGGTCCGCCGTCCATCCGATCCTCCATCCGCCCGCGGCTAATTACATCGTGATACGATATATTCAACAAGCGCGGGTCTGTGTGACGGTGCGACGAAGACGGCGAGCGCCTATGGATCGGCACGCCGGTGCGCCGGGTGCCGCGCGGGAGCGGCCGGGAGACCACCATGGACGCCGACGATCCTGAGACCGTGCCGCTCTCCCAGGAGCAGTACGCCGCGCTGGCCGAGTTCCGGTATCGGCTGCGGCGCTTCCTGGCCTTCAGCGAGGCGGCCGCATCCCGGGCCAGCATCCCGCCCCAGCAGCACCAAGCCCTCCTGGCCCTGGCCGGCCATGCCGGTCGCGCGCCGCCGACGGTCGGATTGCTGGCCGAGCAGCTCTTGATCGCACCGCACAGCGCGGCCGAGCTGGTCGCCCGGATGGTCGAGGGCGGCCTGTTGACCAAGGCGCGGTCGACCGAGGATCGCCGGCGCAGCGAGCTCGCGCTGACGCCCCGGGCCGAAGCGTTGCTGCGGGCCCTGACCGCCGCGCATCTGGAGGAGTTGCGCGGCTTGGCGCCGGCTCTGGCCGATGCGCTGACACCCGCGGCATCTTGACGCGAAATGGGACCGCTGGTTTCCTCCCCCATGGGGTGAGCGGATGGCGGATCGAGCCGGTTCGGACGCGCGCAGCGTCAAACTTCGCGGCTTCTACGCGTCCCTCGTGGCGGGCCAGAGCGCGGCGGCCGACGGGCGCATCGAGGAGGCCTTCGCGGCGGTCCCGCGCGAGCCGTTCGCCGGGCCGGGTCCCTGGTCGATCCTGGCCGCCAATGTCTGGCGGTCGCGGGACCGCGGGTCGCCCTACGTGACCACCCCGGACGACGATCCGGCCTTTCTCTACCAGGATGTGCTGGTCGCTCTCGACGCCGCCCGCTCCATCAATATCGGCCAACCGAGCCTGCACGCCCTGTGCCTCGACGCGCTGGCGCCCCAGCCCGGTGAGACCGCGATCCAGGTCGGCACCGGCAGCGGCTATTACACGGCGCTGCTCGCCCATCTGGTCGGACCGGAGGGCCAGATCCACGGATTCGAGATCGATCCCGGCCTCGCCGAGCGGACGGCGCGCAACCTTGCGCCCTGGCCCTGGGCCCGGGTCGAGGCGCGCTCCGGCGCGTCGGACGGGCTGCCGCAAGCCGACGCGATCTACGTCAATGCCGGCGCACCGCGCCCGGCGCGCGCCTGGCTCGATGCCCTGCGGCCGGACGGGCGGCTGCTGTTCCCGCTCCAGCCTCGCTACGGCCGGGGCGGCATGCTGCTGATCCGCAAGGTCGCCGGTGCCGCCGCATGGCCGGCCCGGTTCGTCTCGCCCTCGGTCTTCATCCCCCTGCAGGGGCTGCCGGAGGCTGACACGGAGGGGTTGTCGGAGGCCTTCGCCCGGGGGCCCCTGATGGCCGTCCGCGCGATCCGCTTCGGCGAGAAGCCCGATGCGAGTTGCTGGTACGATGGCGGCGATTGGTGGTTGTCCACCCGCGCGCCGTGAGGCCGCCGGCGGCTACCGGAACGGGCACGCCGTGAAGGCCGGCAGCGTCTCGGCGCGGGCGCAGAGGGCGGTGAGGTTCGGATGCGCGTCCTCCGAGAGCGCGTCACCCTGGACGCTCCGGGTAAAGCGGCAGACCACCGCGGCGGTGATGTCCGGCTGAAGCGGCTCGGGCCCGAACAGCCAGGGCTGCCGCGCCCCCACCTCCCGCTCCAGCTCCGCATAGGCGGCCGCGAGCTGCGCTCGGACGCGCTCGAGCCACGGCGCGTGATGCTTCTCCTCGGGGCGGAGGTTGCGCTCGTAGACCAGCTGCACCGTCTTGTCCGCGGCCGCCAGGGCGAGGCCGAGGATGCGGCAGGCCCGGGCATGGGCATCGGGCGTCGCGGGCATCAGGCGGGCGCGTTCGGGGTGCAATTCGGCCAGGTGGGCCAGGATCAGCGTCGAATCCATCAGCACGATCCCGGCCTCGGTGATCAGGGTCGGCGCCTTGATCACCGGGTTGAGGGCGCGGAAGGCGTCGATGTTGCGCAACACCGAGAGCGGCTCGAGGGTGAACGGGATGTCGGCCAGCCGCATCGTGATCGCGACGCGGCGGACATAGGGCGAATCGAGCATACCGATCAGGCGCATGGCGACAACCTCAGACTGGCCGCATCCCTCTGTGCGGACAGGCGAAATGTCCCCGGTGCGCGCCTCCGTTGCCAGTGGCACGATCGGCCATTACCAGCGGGATCATGCCAAAATCGCGCCGTCCCACCGTCGTCATCCTGGCCTATGACGGGCTCTGCACCTTCGAGTACGGCTGCGCCGTCGAAATCTTCGCGTTGCCCCGGCCGGAATTCGGCGCGCACTGGTATCGCTGCGCCATCGCGGCCGTCGAACCGGGGCCGCTGCGCGGCAGCGGCGGGGTCGTGATCCAGGCCGATGGCGGCCTCGAACTGCTCGACGGTGCCGGCACGATCGTGATCCCGGGCTGGCGCGGCCCGACCGGCGCGATCCCGGCCGCCCTGCTCGACGCGTTGCGGCGGGCGCATGCGCGCGGGGCACGTCTCGTCTCGATCTGCGCCGGGGCCTTCGTGCTGGCCGAGGCGGGGCTCCTGGCGGGGCGCCGCGCCACGACCCATTGGCATTTCACCGACCGGCTCGCGGCCTATCCGGGCGTGCAGGTCGCAGCCGACGTTCTGTATGTCGACGCGGGCGCGATCCTGACATCGGCCGGGAGCGCGGCCGGGCTCGACCTGTGCCTCCACGTCGTGCGGACGGATTTCGGCGCGCAGATCGCCAACCGGGTCGCCCGCCGCATGGTGGTCCATGCCCATCGGGACGGCGGCCAGGCGCAGTTCGTCCAGCGGCCCGTGCCGAAGCGGGCCGGCGCCAAGCTCGGGATCCTGTTCGATCGCGTGCGTGAGACGCTCAGCGAGACCTGGACGGTCGAGCGCATGGCGGCCGAGGCCGGGCTCAGCCTGCGCAGCCTCCATCGCCACGTGCGCGACGCCACCGGCCAGGCGCCGGGGACCTGGCTCATCGCCGAGCGGCTGGCCGAGGCGCGGACGATGCTCGAGGAGACGACCCGCTCGGTGGACGAGATCGCCCGGCTGGTCGGGTTCGGCTCGGCGCCGGCCCTGCGCAGCCATTTCCGCAGCCTCCTGGGCGTGACGCCCACCGCCTACCGGCGCAGCTTCACCACCGGGCCTGCGAGAGCTCTGCTGGACGCCGCCTGAACCGCCGCTTCAGCGCGCGCGGGCGACGCAGAACTCCACCGCGCCGTTGAGCGCGGCCTTCACGGGCCCGTCCGGGAAGATGTCGAGGGCGGCGCGGGCCTGGGCGCCGTACTGGTGGGCGCGGGCCACCGTCTCCTCCAGGGCGCCGTGGCGCTGGAGCAGGTCGAGGGCGGTGCCGAGGTCGTCCTCGCCGATCTCGCCCTGCTGGAGGGTCCGCCGCCAGAAGCCGCGCTCGCCCTCGCTCGCCCGGCGATGGGCCAGGACGATCGGCAGCGTGATCTTGCCCTCGCGGAAATCGTCGCCGACATTCTTGCCGAGCTCGGCCGAGGTGCCGCCGTAATCGAGCACGTCGTCGATCAGCTGGAAGGCGATGCCGAGATTCATCCCGTAGGCGCGGGCAGCGTCCTGCTCGGCCTTCGGCCGGCCGGCCAGGACCGGCCCGACCTCGCAGGCGGCGGCGAACAGCTCGGCGGTCTTGCCGCGGATCACCGCCAGGTAGGCGGCCTCGTCGGTCTCAAGGTTCTTGGCGTTGGTGAGCTGCATCACCTCGCCCTCGGCGATCACCGTGGCGGCGGCGGACAGGATGTCGAGCGCCCGCAGGGAGCCGACCTCGACCATCATCCGGAAGGCCTGGCCGAGCAGGAAGTCGCCGACCAGCACCGAGGCCTCGTTGCCCCACTTGATCCGGGCGGCGACGCGGCCGCGGCGCATGTCACTCTCGTCGACCACGTCGTCGTGCAGCAGGGTCGCGGTGTGCATGAACTCGACGCTGGCGGCGAGCTTCACGTCGCCGTCGGCGTCGCCGGCATAGCCACAGAGCTTGGCGCAGGCCAGCGTCAGGATCGGGCGCAGGCGCTTGCCGCCGGACGCGATCAGGTGGTTGGCCACCTCCGGGATCATCGCCACGTCGGAGCCGGTCCGCGACAGGATCGTGGTGTTGACCCGGGCCATGCCGTCCGCCACCAGCGCGACGAGGTCGCTCAGCCCCGCCTCGGCCTCGGGCTTCGGATTCTCGATGGAGAGGGCCATACCCAAGATCCGCGACCTCCAGTCCGGTTCCCCCGCAGGGAGCGGGCGATCCCTTCGCACGCGCCTCGCGGCGCCGCAACATCGGCGCCACCGGGATATGGTGCGACGAGCCTGCGCAGCGAACGCGACGAATGCGCCGGAAGCCCGGCCTCCCGCCGAAGAATTGCGATGATCGTGCTGATTTCCGCGAATGACCCGGTCCTGATCGGCTTCGCCCGCTCGGTGCTCGAAGCGGCGGAGATCCCGGTCCTGGTGGCCGATACCCATATGAGCGTGATGGAAGGCTCGATCGGGGCGTTCGGCCAGCGGCTGATGGTGCCGGGGGATTGGGCGCCCCAGGCTCGCCGGTTGCTGAAGGATGCCGGGCTCGCCCACGAGTTGCGCGACCCGTGAGCGACGCGCCGGACGCGTTCCTGGGCGGGATCCTGCGCCTGCACCAGCCGCAACGGGGGGCGCACCGGGCGGGGACCGACGCGGTGCTGCTCGCCCGATGGCTGGCGCCGGCGGCGGGGGAGCGGCTCTGCGATGTCGGCGCGGGGACCGGCGCGGTGGGCCTGGCCTGCGCGGCGCTCAATCCCGGCAGCCGCCCGACCCTGGTGGAGCGCGATCCGGACCTGGCCGGGCTGGCCCGGGCGAACGCCGCCCTCAACGGACTCGACGCGACCGTGATCGAGGCCGACATGCTCGCCCCCGCGTCCGAGCGCCGCGCCGCCGGGCTGGAGCCGGACAGCTTCGACCTCGTCCTCACCAACCCGCCGTTCTTCACGGAAGGCCGCCACCGCCCCTCTCCGCATCCCGGCAAGGCGACAGCGCACACATTCCCCGAGGGCAGCCTGGACCTCTGGATCCGCGCCTGCACGGCGATCCTGCGGCCGGGGGGGCGGTTCGGGCTGATCCACCGGGCCGATGCCCTCCCGGCCTGCTTGGAGGCGCTCAAGGGCCGCTACGGCGGGATCGCGATGCGCCCGGTCCATGCCAGAGCCGAAGCCCCGGCGATCCGGGTGCTGATCGCCGCGACACGGGGCAGCCGGGCGGCGCCAAGCCTATTGCCGCCCCTGGTGCTGCATGGCCCGGACCCGAAAACATTCACCCCGGAGGCCGAGGCGCTCCACCGGGGCGCCCCCTGGCCGCCGGCCTGATCAGGCCGCCAATGCGGTCGGCGCCACATCGCCGATGCCGAGGAACCGCTCGACGGCGGGCAGGTCCGAGAACCCCAGAAATTCCGGGCGCAGGGGCTCGGGCAGCCCGTCGAAATTGAGCCCCGGGAACGTGTCGGGATGCGGGTAGAGCTGCCACTCCGCGCCCGGCTCCACCGGCGGGAACAGGATCGCGACCTTCTCCTCGCCCAGGCGCACGATCCGGGTCGGGCTGTAGGACAGGGTCTCGATGCTCCAGTTCCGGTGATAGTCCCGGCGGGCCTTCAGGGTACGGCGGCTCGGCGCGCGATGCATGGCGGTCTCCTGCGGTTGGGGGATGGTGTGGGGGTTCAGGCGGCGCTGCGGCGGCCGGTGCGCTTCGGCCAGCCCAGGGACACGAGGCGCGCCTTGGCGTAGTCGCGGACCTCGTCGCGGGTGCCGGGCGGCATCGCCGCCAGGATCGCCTGGGTCGCGCCGTCGAGCATCAGGTCGGTCACCGCGTTGATCGTCTCGGCCTCGTCGATCCGGCGCTTGAGGTCGCCCTCGGCCTCGGTGACCTCGTCGAAGGGCTGGGCCTCCTCGAAATCCTCGTCCACAGCCCGGACGGTGGGCAGCTGAGCGCGGAACTCGTCGGCCTCCTCCTCCGAGTAGACCAAGCCGTGGAGCTCGATCAGCTTGAGGATGACGCGATCCTTCCCGCGCTTCTCGGCCATGGCGTAGACGTAGGCCGCCTGCTTGCCCGAGACGCGGTAATTCACGTTGACCAAAGCCTCGCCCATCGACCACTCGATCCGGTCGGGGGCCTGTTTCGCGCCGGCCTTGGCGCCGGGCAGGCGCCCGGTCACCAGCAGCACGGCCTCGTCGCGCTCGGCCCGGATGATGGTCGGCGGATCGAACACGATCCCGGCCTGCGCGGCGATGCGCTCCAGGGTCTTGTGATAGATCACGGCCGTGCCCTGCACGCGCCAGACGTTGCCCCCGAAGGGCTCCCCGTAGCGCACCAGGATGTCGGCGATCTGCTTGTCGGCGGTTCGCATGCGGGGCTCGTTCCGGTGTGAGACAGCTGCGTCATCCACAGCTTTCTACGGCGACGCTCTTTGTTCCCGTTTTGTTTCACCGTATATGCGTGATCGCGGGGGCGTGCGCAAGGGTTGCGGCGCGCTCGCCCTGTCGATTGAGGGGGCTGCGTCAGTGCGCGCGGGCGTGCCGGAGGCAGGCGGGGAGGGTTCGGTTTCGGGGATCGGCTTGAGGCGGGGCGGTGATGCACGGGCGTCCGGTTTTCGCTTCCCAGCACGCGACGCGGCGTCGTCCGGGCCCGATTGGCGCGCCTCCTTTTTCGGTCCTGGCTGGCGACCGACGATCGCGGGACCTCGACGGAGTCCTCCGGAAAACGCGGGGCCTGCGGAACGCCGGCTTCGAAGCCTTCTCCGACACTTCGGGATCGAGGAGCGGTTCGGAAGACCGGCAGGTTCGCCGCTGCCCCACCATCATCGCGCGCACAGGGACGGATCCGGGGGACCGAAACGGGTCCGCATAAGAGTGGCTGCCATCGACCGATATGGGCCGCGCGGACAGCCCTTGGGGCTTCGCGCATGAGGCGGTTTTAAACCGCGCCCGGTCCTAATGGCGTGCACGGAGGCGTCCCAGCATGTCAGGCGTCGAGGACGCGGACGTCGTTGAGCGCTGCGCCGTTCCGCCAGAGCCGGCCCCATGCCCGGCCTCGGACCCGCGCAGCTGGTGTGGAACGCCGCCTCTTCCGAGCGCCGCCAAGTCTTCGCGTCAATGACCGCCTATCGTCCAGCTTTCGCGGCCAATATCTGCAATGGTCAAGGTAAGAACGGGGTGTCATTTTATTACAATCGGTTTTTATAGTGTAGCCCCGGGAAACATTCCGGCTCGAATACATTCTATGCAGGAGCACCCTTGAGCAGAGTCGAGAATCCTTCCTCCTGATTGGGGAGACGGTCCATGAAAGCACTGGTTTGGCACGGCACTCAGGATATCCGCTGCGATACGGTTCCGGACCCCAAGATCGAGGATGATCGCGACGCAATCATCAGGGTCACCGCCTGCGCGATCTGCGGCTCGGATCTGCACCTCTACGACCACTTCATGCCCGGCATGGAGAAGGGCGACGTCATGGGCCACGAGTTCATGGGCGAGGTCGTCGAGACCGGCAAAGGCGTCAAGGGCGTTCTCAAGAAAGGGGAGCGCATCGTCGTGCCGTTCACGATCATCTGTGGTGAGTGCGATCAGTGCAAACGCGGCTATTTCTCCGTCTGCGAACGCTCAAACCGCAACAAGGATATCGCCGACAAAGCCTTCGGGCACACCACAGCGGGCCTGTTCGGCTACACACACCTCACCGGCGGTTATCAGGGCGGGCAAGCCGAGTACGTCCGGGTGCCGTTTGCCGACAAGACGCATATCAAGGTGCCGGAAAACCTGAGCGACGAGCAGGTCCTGTTCCTCGGTGACATCTTCCCCACCGGCTGGCAGGCGGCCGTACAGGCCGACATCCAGCCGACCGATACGGTCGCGATCTGGGGCGCCGGCCCCGTCGGCCAGATGACGCTACGCTCCGCGCTCCTGCTCGGGGCCAAGCGGGTGGTCTGCATCGACAGCGTGCCCGAGCGCCTGGAAATGGCGCGCGCGGGCGGTGCGACGACGATCGACAACAGTCAGGAAAGCACGGTCGAGCGCTTGAATGACCTCACGGACGGCAAGGGCCCGGAGAAGTGCATCGATGCCGTCGGCATGGAGGCGCATTCGCCGCGCGCGCTCGAACATGCTTACGACCGGCTGAAGCAGTCTGTGATGCTCGAGAGCGACCGGGCCTCGGTGCTGCGCGAGATGATTTACGTCTGTCGCCCCGCCGGCATCCTTTCGATCCCGGGCGTTTATGGTGGGCTTGTCGACAAGATGCCGATGGGAGCCCTGATGAACAAGGGTCTCACCATCCGGACGGGTCAGACCCACGTGAACCGGTGGACGGACGACCTCGTCAAGCGCATCGACGACGGGCAGATCGATCCGTCGTTCGTCATCACCCATCGGGCCAAGCTCGATCAAGGGCCCGAGATGTATAAGACCTTCCGCGACAAGAAGGACAACTGCATCAAGGTCGTGCTCAGACCCTGAGTGGTTCCGCAGCCCGTCGCGCTGCGGCGGGCTGGCGACTTCGCCCCCATCGCGGCAGCGAGGAAGTCAGCATGTCCGACGGTACATCTCAACGCGATCCGGGGCGTGCGCCTGTGCGCTCTTCGCTGCCGAGCTATCTCACCGCGGACCCGCGCCGAAGACCGGATCCCGCGACCAGGGAGCTCGCTCACGGCTTAGGTTGGTTCTCGATCGGCCTCGGGGTGACCGAGGTGGCGTGTGGCGGTGCCATCGCTCGCTGGCTTGGAATGCCGCGCGCAGCCGCTGTCATCCGAGCCTATGGCGTCCGTGAACTCCTACAGGGGGTCGGGATCTTGGGCTCGCGTGATCCGACCCCCTGGGTCTCAGCGCGTGTCGCGGGCGACGCCCTCGACATCGCTACGGTCCTGCCCGGGCTTGAGGGCGATAATCCGCGCAAGGACAATGTGCTGATCACCCTCGTGGCGTTGCTTGGCGTGACCGCCGTCGACGTGATCTGTGCGCAGGACCTCGCGGAGGCACCCCTTGCCCCGTCGGAGACGGTCCGACGCGATTACCGCCGCCGCAGCGGCTTCCGCCGCCGTGCCGAGGCGATGCGGGGCGCGGCACGCACCTTCAAACCGCCACCCGACATCATTGGCCCGGAGGCGATGCGTCCTTGGACGCTGACCAACGTCTAAGGCTGGAAGGATGGCCGGCCGGTTGCGGCCTGTTCTCGGAGAGGCGGCGGGACGGGTCTTGTTGCGGACCGGTCCGCCCATCTCACACGGCCTCGGTCGTGAGCAGTCCCTGCGGCTCTGTCCGTTTCTAGATAGTCACTGTCATAGGCGGACGGGCAGAAAACGACCGCGATAAGACATACCGGCGCAAGATCTGGCGAAGCGTAAGCGGCGGCGCTTTCACGGCTTCGTTTTGATGATGTCATGCGCGTGGTTGGCCGCCTCAATCGCTGCGCCGTGATCAAGTGCCCACGCGCAGAGCGCCTCGAAGGGCTGACGTAGCGAATGGCCCAGCGGGGTGATCGCATACTCGACGCCGATGGGTGCGGTCGGCAGCACGGTCCGGGTCACCAGACCGTTGCGCTCCAGCCGCTTCAGCGCGTCCGCCAGCGCCTTGTGCGTGATGCCATCGAGCCGCCGCTTGATCGCATTGAACCGTGCCGGCCGCGGGCAGAGCACCGTGAGGATCAGGATCGTCCACTTATCGGCGATTTTGTCCAGCACCGGGCGGACCCGCGCCATGTTGGCGAGCGCGCACGCGGACAGGGCATCCAAGTCGGTATCATTGGCCATATCTAGGCTAACCTAAGTGCGTTCTTGATAGCAGATATACGATCTGTATCTCATGCGCCGTCGCAGATGAAGGGATGCCGCGATGGCGCGTATGGTGGACAAGGTTGCTCTCGTGGTTGGTGGCGCGAAGGGCATCGGCCTAGCGATCGCCGAGCGGCTGGCGATCGAGGGCGCGTCGGTCGTCTTCACCGGGCGGCGTGCCGACGAGGTCGCGGCAGCTGCCGCGAGGATCGGGCGCGGTGCGCGGGGTCTCGTCGCAGACGCAGCCTCACAGACGGATTTGCACCGTGTCGTGGCGACGGTGCGGGAGACGCAGGGCCGGATCGACGCGCTGGTGCTCAACGCGGGCATCTCGGAACCGGCGACCCTGCGCGACGGGACGGTCGAGCATTTCGACCGGCACTTCGCGGTCAACGTCCGTGGGGCCGTCTTCGGGTTGCAGGCGGCGCTGAGCGCGATGGGTCGGGGCGGGGCGGTCGTATTGGTGGGCTCCATCGCGGACGTCATGGGGGTGACGCCCTACGGAACTTACGCCGCCACGAAAGCGGCCCTGCGTTCCTACGCGCGCACATGGACCGCGGAACTGGCCCCCCAGGGCATCCGCGTGAACGTGGTGGCCCCCGGCCCGACCGACACCGCCATGATGGCGAGCGTGCCGGAGGCGGGGCGGGCGGCGCTGATCTCACCGATCCCGCTCGGCCGCATGGCGCGCCCTGAGGAAGTGGCTGCGGCCACACTGTTCCTCCTGAGCGACGAGGCGAGCTTCGTCGCGGGAGCCGAACTGTGCGTCGATGGCGGGATGCAACAGGTCTAGCGTCTCGATCACGGTTTCCGCGTGTCCGCTTCGGCCGGTTTGCATCCCCGAAGCGGACCGTCTCAAATCCACCCAACCCAGACCCCGGGTTGGTCGGTGCGTCCTGTCGAAACCCGACGTTCCCGCAGTCCTCAGCGCGCGGCTCGACCGCGCGTTGTAGTCGCGTCCACGACGCGCGGGACCGGTCCACGTGGCAGCAGCCCGTACATGTGCCGGCGGTCAGCCGCCGTGCGTTCGGAGCCACCCGGCGATCCCCTCCACCACCTGCTGCTCAAGGCCGTAGTAACCGTGGGGCGAGAGCGAGCCGCAGGCCCTGTCCGACCGCTGCAGACCGCCGGCGACGGCGAGGACGCGAACGTTTGGCGCGTGCGTCAGGGCTGCGGCGATGCGGGGGGCCATCTCGGGCGGAGCCACGTCGCAGGCGTCGTCGCGGTTGGCCACGACCAGCACCGGAACGCGCACGCCCTGCGGATCCGCGTCGAAGACCGTCTCGGTGCTCCGTCGCCCGGGCACGGACACGGACTCGGTCAACACCAGGCCCGCAATCAAGCCCGGCCGGGCGTGGGAGGCCCCGTTCATCGCCGCTATCGTCCCCTGGCTGGTGCCGACCAAGAAGACGGGCACAGGGGCTTGATCCCGCGCGTAGGCAGCCAGGCCGTCCACCAGCCCGCCGTAGGCCGGGGAGCTTCGCACGCCCCGCAGGTTTGCCTGATCGACGGTGTCGGGGATCAGCACGGCGTAGCCCCTTGCCACCCAGTCCGCCCGCGTGCGGATCACGAAGTTGTCCGCGTGGCGCAGGTCGCCGTCGCGCCGAACGCCGATGTCACCGGAGCCGCCCGGCAGCATGACCAGCGTCGCCCGTGGGTGAGGCGGTGCGTCGTAGAGGACGCGCTGGCCCAGACCGTCGCCGAGCGGCAGATCCACCACCCGCTCTCCCGCGACCAGGGCCTGCCTCACCGATCCGGTCTGAGCGATGGCCGGGGCGCCGAGCAGGCTGAGGGCGACGAGCGAGAGGGCGAATTGACCCGGCATCACAGCTCTCCCTGAACCGACCGATAGGAACGACCTGTTCGATGTCTGCAGACTGCGCTCGCGTTCCTGCAAGCAGGCTGAACGGGTTGGCCGAGGACATCAATTTCCAGTCACGATACGGACTGCATCGCTCCGTGTTCGAGAAACGAGCCGCGTTGCTTGTAGCCGAACGGCCTCGGGCCGGCGCATGCACCCTCCGGTTTCGCCCACTCGCTCACCCGCAGGACGTAGCGGGTCGCCGAACCACCGACGCGCAGACAGTTCGAAGGCCCGGGATCGCCGCAGATGGGCGCGACGGCGGCGTCGGCGTCATGCGTTTCGCGCTCAGAAGCGGACCGGCGGAAATCCACTGACCGCGCTCGTTCAAACGCTGAGACCGGGTGTCCGGACCTGGGCATCGCAGGTGACAGCGCGGAACCACGGAGGCTGGCCGCTGGGGTTGCGATGAGCCGGCCCCCTCCGTTCGTGAACGCGCCGAACGCACTCACGAAGGCTGAAGACGCCGATGTCGGATCAGCCCACGTCCGCATGAACTCAGTGTTTGCTGTGCGCGGCAGCGTAATTGCCAGGTGTCGCTGCCCCCTCCGGCTCGGAAAGCGAAAGGGCGGACTCCACGTCCGGCGCGTCATCGGTGACCCGAAGACCGTCAGCCGACCGGGTGAACGTCACATGCATCGCCGGTTGGCCAGCAGCGCGGGGCGCAGAGAGCGTGACGGATTGTTCAGGCGTTCCGAGAAGCGTCTCAAATCGCGTGGCCGATCCACCCTCCGCGGCCGTCGTGACGACGAGCAGCAATCCGTCTCTCTGATCCGTGAAATAGGCGATGCCGTGAGTCAGGCCCAAACCGATGGAATAGGCCTCCATCGATTTCATATGCCTGTCCATGGCAGACGCTGTATCCGACAGATAAAATGGCGCGCAGATCGCGGCAATCGAGGACAGGCAGACGCGATAGCCGATTTTGGACCGGGACTGAGTCATATCCAATTCCATTTCACAGTCAGACCGTCGCATCACCGCCTCCGGGTGATCCCGTATCGACTTCGATTGCGTGCGATGCTGGACTTTATTTCACCGATCTATGCCGAAGAGGCATGTCGATTTGCCGTCGCCGGGATTGCATCGCCATGACAAGTTCGCGGAACCGCGCTTCAGATGAAATATTCGGCATCCGCGCGCGAGCTATTGCGGCTGCGCCCGGCTCGGTCGCGTGCGTTCCGACGAGCATCCCGGCGCAACAGGCACGCGCACGACCCGCGCCGAGGGAGCCGCGAAGCCGCCCCGGTGGCGCATGGCCGAGCCGTCATGAAGCGCTACACGAGCCCACCGCGTCGCGATCGGAATCCGGAGGTCCGCTTCAGCGATCCCGCGCGGGCGGCTTGAGCGGCCGCGCAGGGTGCGGAACCGTCGATTCGGGTTGTCCGAGCTGCTCTTGAGGAACCGAGCCCGTTCGTGGCGTCGATCGCCGCTCCTCACGACGACCGGCGGTTCGCGCAAGGCGGGTATCGCGCCGGCTATCGCAGATGCTCGACCAGGCGCCAGCAGCCCTGCCTGTGCTCGAAGACATAGGCCTCGGGCGCGCCGAACGTCCGGATGAGGTTGCCCTCGGGGGAGAACTTGGCCCGGACGAGACCCAGGCGCATCCGGTCGCCGTCGAGCGTGAAGCTCAATTCGACCCGCGCCAGCTTGCCTGGGTCGCGGCCGGGCTCGTCGTAGGACCACATGTAATCGATCAGGGTCAGCCGGAACGGCTCGACGGGGCGCGCGACCGGCCTGGCCGGGTCGTTCAGGTCGCGCTCGGCGATCTGGGGGGCGCTGTAGGCCGCACGCAAAGCCGGATCGGTCACGATCGCGTTCAGGAACGCGGTGAATCCGTCCTCCGTCTTGTCGCAGGCCCCCGACGGCAAATCGGCGCGGGTCGCTGCCAGTCGCACCAGGCCAGGAGCCGCCATGGCGGTCGGCGCGGGGGCTGCGGCGGCCGGCTTGCCGCCCGGCAGGAGCAGGACCAGCAATGCGGTCGTGAGCCGGCGTTGCCTCATGACGGCGTTCCTTCTTTCCGGCACGCCGGGGCCAGCGGGACACGGCGTAGGGGACTCGAGACGCGCACCGCCATCCTCGGCCCGGCCGGCCCTGTCCAGGGGACTAGCTCATCGCCGCCCCACGGACGGACGCGCGTGCGTTTTGCCAGGGCCTCAAGGCGCGCGGAGGCGGCTCCCCGAACCGGTGCCACCCGCGACGCCGGATCTCCGGCAGGCGGCTGACCATGCGCGGCGCCCTCAGGTCATCGAGGGACCGGAATACCCGCCTCGCTATGCCCACGCGCTGCCCGCTGGAGACAGAAATCCCCTCGCGGACGGCGTCAGGCCTCACGCGATCGGGAAGCGGGACGATTGGAAAGCCCGAAAAACCCGGTTCCGGTCAGTTCAACGGACAGCGCCCAGAGCCGCTCAGCTTCTTCGGGATCCGCGGCATAGGCCTTGACGCCCACGAACGGCTCACCGGCCGCCTCCGCCCGCACGGCCACGTCGCAATCCTCGCAATAGAGGCCGCCGAGCCCGTCGAGCAGCGGCGCGGTCGCGGCCCAGACCTGGGTGGCGGCGCCCTGGGCCGGCGTCTTGAAGGTCGGGTCCGCCAGCGCGCCGGACGCGTCGAGCCAGCCCTCCGCGATCATCTCGGCCCGGGTCAGGTGGCGCTGGAGCGGTGTGAGGATCTTCCCCGGATGCAGCGAGAAGGCGCGGATGCCCCGGTCCCGGCCGAGCCGGTCGAGATGGACCGCGAACAGGGCGTTGGCGGTCTTCGCCTGGCCGTAGGCGCGCCACTTGTCGTAGCCGGACGCAAACTGGGGATCGTCCCAGCGGATCGGCGAGAGGTGGTGCCCGGCGGAGGAGACCGCGATCACCCGGGCACCGGACCGGAGCAGCGGCAGGAGGCGGTTGGTCAGGGCGAAATGGCCGAGATGGTTGGTCGCGAATTGCGCCTCCCAGCCCGGGCCAACCCGCATCTCCGGGCAGGCCATGAGGCCCGCATTGTTAATCAGCCAGTCGATCGGCCGGCCGGCGGCCAGGACGCCCTCGCCGAAACGCCGGACGCTGGCGAGGTCCGCCAGGTCGAGGGCATCGACCGTGACCCCGGGAATCGCCTGGGTCGCGATCCGGGCGGCATCCGGATCGCGGGCGCCGACCAGGATCGTCGCGCCCGCTCCCGCGAGCGCCCGGGTGGTCTCCAGGCCGAGGCCCGAATGGCCCCCGGTGACGAGGGCGTGCCGCCCCGTCAGGTCCCGCCCGGCCAGGACGTCGGCGGCGGTGCTGCGGGGGCCGAAGCCCGATCCGAGGGGATTCTGGTGATCGATCATGGTCCTGCTCCGCGGCGGCAAAGCGATGCCGCCCTATCCCCGGGATGATCGACCCGGGGCGCCGGACGCTCCATGCTGCGCCGTCCGCGAATCCGACGCGGGCGTCCGGTCGTCGCCATGGATCCGCTCTCCGACGTGCTGTCCCTGCTGAAGCCCCGGAGCGTGCTCAGCGCCGGGCTCGATGCCGGCGGCACCTGGGCGATCCGCTTCCCCGCCCATGACGGGATCAAATTCAACGCGGTGATGCGCGGCGCCTGCTGGGTGTCGGTGGAGGGCGAGGCCGAGCCGGTCCGGATCGCGGCCGGCGACTGTTTCCTGCTGACCCGCGGGCGGCCGTTCCGGCTCGCCACCGATCCCGGACTGCCGGCGATCGATGCGGCCACGATCTACGACCGGGCGGCCGACACTGTCGCGACCTGCAACGGCGGCGGCGCCTTCTTCCTGATCGGCGGGCGGTTCTTCTTCGAGGGCGCTCCGGCCGGCCTTCTGTTCGACGCGCTGCCGGCCATCGTGCATGTCCGGGACGCCACCAACCAGGCCGCGATCCTGCGCTGGGCTCTGGAGCAGTTGGCGGCCGAGCTGCGGCTGAGCGCGCCCGGCGGCACCCTGATGGCCGACCATCTCGCGCAGATCATGCTGCTCCAGGTGCTGCGGCTCTGGCTCGCCTCCGGGCGGCCGGCCGGCTGGCTCGGGGCGATCGCCGATCCGCGGCTGACGCGGGCGCTCACGGCCCTGCATGCCGAGCCGGCGCGGCGCTGGACGGTCGCGGAATTGGCCGGGCGCGCCGGCATGTCGCGCACGACGTTCGCGGAACGGTTCAGGGCGGTGGTCGGGCAGCCGCCGCTGGCCTATCTCGCCGGCTGGCGGATGCAGCTCGCGGCCGACCGGCTGCGCAGCTCGGATGCGCGCGTCGCTTCCATCGCGTATGCCGTCGGCTACGAATCCGAGACCGCGTTCCGCACCGCCTTTCGCCGGCAGATGCTGTGCACGCCGATGCAGTATCGGCGGAGAATGGCCGCATTGTTGCTGCACCGCACCCTGCGCTAAAGCTCGTCCGGAAAAGGTGGAGGCCGGCTTTTCGGGCGCGATGACGCGACCGAGACCGGACCGCCGGGACGCTGTCCGAGACCGAGCCGCGATGACGCCTTCCCTCTGGACCCGCCTGTCGAACCCCAGCCACTTCATGCGCTGGTCCGGCGCCCTGGTGCCGTGGCTCGCCGCCCTGTCGGCGGCCCTCGTCGGCCTGGGGCTGTACCTGACCTTCTTCGTCGTGCCGCCCGACTACCAGCAGGGCGAGACCGTGCGGATCATGTACATCCATGTCCCGGCGGCCTGGCTCGGGGTGTTCTTCTACGGCGCCATGAGCCTGTCGGCGATCGGCACCCTGGTCTGGCGCCATCCCCTGGCCGACGTCGCCCAGCGCGCCGCCGCGCCGATCGGGGCGGCCTTCACGCTGATCTGCCTGGTCACCGGCTCGCTCTGGGGCAAGCCGATGTGGGGCACCTACTGGGTCTGGGACGCGCGCCTGACCTCGATGCTGATCCTGCTGCTGATCTATTGCGGCATCATCGCCCTGTGGCGCACCCTGGAGGAGCCGAACCGGGCGGCTCGGGCCGTGGCGATCCTGACGCTCGTCGGCGCGGTGAACCTGCCGATCATCAAGTTCTCGGTGAACTGGTGGTCGACCCTGCACCAGCCGGCCTCGATCCTGCGCATGGGCGGCTCGACCATCGACCCGTCGATGCTCTACCCGCTGCTGATCATGATCGGCGCCGCGACGCTCGGCGGTACGACGCTCCACCTCTACGCGATGCGCACCGAGATCATGCGCCGCCGGGTGCGGACGCTGACGATCCGCGAGGCCGAGCGGCTGGACCGCACGCAGCCGCGCCTCACGCCGAAGCCCGCCGGGATGCCGGTCGGGCAGCCGGTCTAGGATATTCCCGATGGATCTCGGCTCCCACGGCGGCTTCATCGTCGCCGCCTACGCGTTCACGGCCCTGGTCATGGCCGGCCTGATCGGCAACGCCATCCGCGACCGGCGGGCGCAGCTGCGCGCCCTCAGGGGCTTCGGGGAGGAGCGGCGGTGACCGGCGACGACATCACCGACCGGCCGCCCCACGTCCGACGGTCGCTGCTGCTGGTCGTGCCGGTGCTGGCGTTTGCCGCGCTGGCCGCGGTGCTGTTCCTGCGCCTGCGCTCGGGCGCCGACCCGGCCGCCCTGCCCTCCGCGATGATCGGCAAGCCGGTGCCGAGCTTCAGCCTGCCGGCAGTGCCCGGGCTCAAGGTCGGGGACGCCCCGGTGCCGGGCCTGTCCAGCGCCGACCTGAAGGGCCAGATCACGGTGATCAACGTGTTCGCCTCGTGGTGCGCGCCCTGCCAGGTCGAGCACCCGATGCTGATGCGGCTCGCCCGGGAGCCCGGCATCCGGCTGGTCGGCATCGATTACAAGGAGCCGAACCCGGCCGCCGGCCAGCGCTTCCTGGCCCGGCACGGGGTGCCGTTCAGCGCCGTCGGGGCCGATGCCGACGGGCGCGCGGCGATCGATTTCGGCGTCTACGGGGTCCCTGAGACCTTCGTGGTCGGGCCGGACGGGGTGATCCGCGACAAGCTCGTCGGCATCCTCACGCCGGACAATTACGCCAGCGTGCTCACGCGGATCCGGGCGGCCGGAAAGGTCGCGCAGGCGCGCTGACTCTCACTCGCCCGGCTGCGGCTCCTTGCGCTCGTAGCGGCTGAGCAGCGGCGTCTGGGCCAGGGCGAACAGCACGGTGATCGGCATGATGCCGAACACCTTGAAGTTCACCCAGAAATCCTCGGTCTGGGTCCGCCACACGATCTCGTTCAGGGCCGCCAGGACGAAGAAGAACAGGCCCCAGCGGAAGGTGAGCTTGCGCCAGCCCTCCTCGGTGAGGCTGAACATCGAATCGAGCACCACCGACAGGAGCGAGCGCCCGAAGGCGAGGCCGCCGAGCAGCACGGTGCCGAACAAAGCGTTCACGATGGTCGGCTTGACCATGATGAAGGTCTTGTCCTGCAAGGCCAGGGTCAGGCCGCCGAACACCACCACGACCACGCCGGAGACGAGCGGCATGATCGGCAGGCGCCGCACCAGGACGAAGTGAACCGCCAGCGCCACCACGGTCGCCGCGATGAACACCCCGGTGGCCACGAACAGCTTCTGGTCGGGCGCCACGCCGAGGCGTTCCGAATAGGCATTGCCCAGGAAGAAGATGACGAGGGGCCCGAGCTCCAGCGCCAGCTTCACGAGCGGCGGCAGATGGCGGCGGGGGGGAACGGATTCGATCTGCATGCGCGTCAGTTGGCTCGGATGCGGCCCTCGCGTTAGGCTGGAGGCCGGGCTGGCGGTTTCGGGGCTGTGTGGAACGGGGGGCTCACGATGTCCATCACGATCGACAATGCCGAGGTCGAGGCGCTCCTCGCCGACCTCACGGCCACCACCCACCGCGCCGCGCCGGATCTGTTGCTCGAGCTGCTCCGGCGGGAGCGGGCGCGGGTGGCGGAGGAGGCGGAGCGCGACCGCGCCGCCGCCATCGCGTCGGGACGGTTGCTGCACGAGCGCACCTACGCAAGCCAGCTGGTCGACCCCCGGCCGATCGAAGAGATCCTGGCCTATGACGAGAACGGCCTGCCCGTGTGAGCACCGTCGTCATCGATAGCTCCGTCTTCATCGCGATCCTGAACCAGGAATCGGATGCCGACAGCTTCAGCGTCGCGATTCGCGCTCACCGGTATCGCGCGATGGCCTCGGCGACGTATCTCGAATGCGCCATCGTGATGTCACGCTGGGTAATAGGCCGTGTCGAACTCGACGATTGGCTCCTCCGCGAAGCGATCACGGTCGTCCCGGTCGACCACGCCCTCGCCCAGCTCGCCGCCGACGCCTTCGCCCGCTACGGCAAGGGCCGGCACCCGGCCGGGTTGAATTTCGGCGATTGCTTCGCCTACGCGCTGGCCCGGTCGCTGAACGCACCGCTCCTGTTCAAGGGCGACGACTTCGCCCGGACCGACGTGCTGCGCGTCGGCACCTGAAGCATCGTCCTGATCCGAAAGCCGGCAACCACCTTCCGGGACGATGCGCTAATCCTTCTCCAGCCCGGCGATCGCCCGGGCGAAGTCCCGGGCCGCGAACGGCTCCAGATCCTCCACGCCCTCGCCGACGCCGATGAAGTGCACCGGCAGGCCGAACTTGGCCGCCAGCGCCACCAAGATGCCGCCGCGGGCCGTGCCGTCGAGCTTGGTCATCACCAGCCCTGAGACCGGCGCCGCCTGCGAGAACAGCTCCACCTGCGAGATCGCGTTCTGGCCGACGGTGGCGTCGAGGACGAGGATCGTGGCGTGCGGCGCCTCCGGGTCCTGCTTGCGCAGCACGCGAACGATCTTCTCCAGCTCGGCCATCAGCCCGGCCTTGTTCTGGAGCCGTCCGGCGGTGTCGATCAGGAGCACGTCGGTCCCGGCGGCCCCCGCCTGCTTGAGCGCGTCGAAGGCGAGGCCGGCCGCGTCGGCCCCCTCCCCACCGCTGACCACCGGGGTGCCGGTGCGCGCGCCCCAGACCTTGAGCTGCTCCACCGCCGCCGCCCGGAACGTGTCGCCGGCCGCGAGCATCACGGTCCGGCCCTCCGCCCGCAGCTTCGAGGCGAGCTTGCCCAGAGTCGTGGTTTTGCCGGCGCCGTTGACGCCGACGGTCAGGATCACGAACGGCTTCTTCGTGCCGTCGATGACGAGCGGCACCGCCACGGGCTCCAGCGCCCGCTCCACCTCCGTGGCCAGGATCGCCCGGACCTCGTCGGGCGAGATGCCCTTCTCGTAGCGGCCCTTGCCGACGGCGTCCGAGATCCGCGTCGCGGTCTCCAGGCCGAAATCGGCCTGGATCAGGGCATCCTCCAGATCCTCCAGGGTGTTGGCGTCGAGCTTGCGCTTGGTGAACAGGCCGGTCATCCGGTCGGTCAGGGCCGACGAGGTCCGCTTCATCCCGGAGGTGAGACGGGTCCACCAGCCCTTGGCCTCGGGCTCCCGGTCCGGCCCGGCGCCGGCATCGTGGGCGAGCGCTGCGGCGGAATCCACCGGCTGGATGTCGGGCATCGGCGCGACCACCGGCTCCCGGTTCGCGTCCCCGGTATCGACCGGGTCGGCACCGTGCGCGGGATCGTCCCCGGCCGTGCCGGCGGGCGGCCGCTCGGGCTCGCCTTCGATCGGGAGCAGGTCCGCCCCCTCGACCACGTCGGCGACGGGGGCCTCCGTCTCCTCGGGCGGCAGCGGGATATGCGCGACGTCCTCGGCCCCGGTGGCGTAGTCGGGCTGGCCCTCGGAGGGCGAGGCCGGCGCATCCGCAGGCAGCTCCGTCTCCGCCTTGTGCGCGTCCGTGCCGTCGCCCGTGCTCTGGCCCTTGCGCCCGAACAGGCGCCCGAACCAGCCGGGCTTGTCCTCGCTCGCCATGAAACCTCGTCCTCGCCCCAGCTTGCCGACCCGATGCCGAACCCCTAGAGCCGTTGCCGACCGCGTTGCAAACGGCAACGGCTCCAAGTCCTTGGTTTGACGCGCTCGCCTGCGCCGAACCGGCCGCCGCTTCGGCGGCGCGCGCCCTGGCCCGACCGGATGTCCCTCACCTTCGACATAGGTGCCCGCCTCCTCTACCGCGATGCCCTGCTGCTCGTCATCGACAAGCCGCCGGGCCTGCCGGTCCATCCGGGCCCGCGCGGCGGCGAGACCCTGACCGACCATCTCGACGGCCTGCGCTTCGGCCTGCCGCGCCGCCCCGAGGCCGCGCACCGGCTCGACCGCGACACCTCCGGCTGCCTGGCGCTCGGCCGCCACGCCAAGGCGCTGGCCCGGCTCGGCAAGCTGTTTGCCGGCAACGCCGTGGACAAGACCTACTGGGCCGTGGTCGAGGGCGGCCCCGACGCGGAAACCGGCCGGATCGACCTGCCGCTGGCGCGCCGCTCCGACGATCCGCGCTCCTGGTGGATGAAGGCCGACCCGGCGGGCGACCCGGCCCTGACCGATTGGCGCGTCCTGGGCCGGGCCGGTGGCCGGACCTGGCTGGAGCTGAAGCCGGTCACCGGCCGGACGCACCAGCTCCGGGTCCATTGCGCCGCCTCCGGCTGGCCGATTTTGGGAGATTCGATCTACGGCAGCGCCCCCCGGGGCGGCAGCCTGCACCTGCACGCGCGGACGCTGACGATCCCGCTCTACCCGAAGCGGGAGGCGATCACCGTCGAAGCGTCACCGCCGGCGCATATCGCGGACGCCGTAGCGCGAATGGGCGGCTAGACCGGCATCCGGTTTCTGGTGACGGTTTCGCGGCGCCAGCCGTCATGGCGAGCGTAGCGAAGCAACCTAGGGATACGCCTCGTTCGGAAACCGTGCGGTGCACTGGGTTGCTTCGCTGCGCTCGCAATGACGGTTCGGATAAGAATGCTGCGGTTTGAGGGGCTTCACGCCGCGATCAGCCGCGCCCCGTCATGCCCCGCGATCGTGACCGCGTGGAACGTCCCCGCCTCCGCCTCTCCGGCCAGCCGCACCGGCGTGAAATCCGGGCTCCGACCGGTGCCGCCGCGCTCGGCCAGGACCGTCAGCGTGCGGCCGACCTGCCCGTCGAGGTGCCGGCGCAGGGCGGCGGCGCCGGCCGCGCGCAGGCGGGCGGCGCGGTCGCGGATCGCGTCCGGCGCCACCGGGGGCATGCGGGCGGCCGGCGTCCCGGGGCGGGGGGAATAGGGGAAGACGTGCAGATGCGTCAGCCCGCACTCGGCCACGAGGTCGAGGGAGCGGGCGAACTGGTCCTCGGTCTCGGTGGGGAAGCCCGCGATCAGGTCGGCGCCGAATACCACGTCCGGGCGCAGGGCGCGGACGGTCGCGCAGAAGCGGATCGCGTCGGCGCGGCTGTGGCGGCGCTTCATGCGCTTGAGGATCAGGTCGTCGCCGGCCTGGAGGGACAGGTGCAGGTGCGGCATCAGCCGCTCCTCCTCGGCGAGCGCGGCGAGCAGCGCGTCGTCGACTTCCACCGAGTCGATCGAAGAGATGCGCAGGCGCGCGAGCTCCGGCACCGCCCGCAGGATCGCCCGCACGAGGCCCCCGAGGGAGAGCGACGGTTCGGGCAGGTCGCGGCCATAGGCGGTGAGGTCGACGCCGGTGAGCACGACCTCGCGGCCGCCATGGGCCACGATGGTCTCGACCTGGGCGACGACCTCGGCCACCGGCACCGAGCGCGACGCGCCCCGGCCGAACGGGATGATGCAGAAGGTGCAGCGGTGATCGCAGCCGTTCTGCACCGGCACGAAGGCCCGCGTATGGCCGGCGATCGCGGCGATCCGGGTCGGCGCGACGGTGCGGGCCGCCATGACGGCGCCCGGTCCGGTGGCGGCGGGCGACCAGCCCGCCGGGCTCAGCTTCTCGGCATTGCCGACGAGCCGCGCCACCTCCGGCATGGCCGCGTAGGCCTCGGTCTCGACCTCGGCGCCGCAGCCGGTGACCACGATCTCGGTGCCGGGCCGCTCCCGGGCGATCCGGCGGATCGCCTTACGGGCCTGGCGGCCGGCCTCCTGGGTCACCGCGCAGGTGTTGACCACCACCCGGTCGCGCCCGTCGGCAGCCGCGTGGACGCGCAGGGCCTCCGATTCCACGGTGTTGAGCCGGCACCCGAAGGTCAGGGTCTCGACGCCCATCAGGTGGCGCCGGAAAACAGCTCCGGCGCCAGATTGCCCTCGGCGACGAGCGCGACCGGGCCGGTCATCAGGACATGGTCGTCGGCGCGCCATTCCACGAACAATTCGCCCCCGGGGAGCCGGACATGGGCCTGCCGGCCGATCATCCGCAGGCGCGAGGCCGCCACCACGGTGGCGCAGGCGGCTGTGCCGCAGGCGAGCGTCAGCCCGGCACCGCGCTCCCAGACCCGCAGGGTGATCGCCTCGCGCTCGGTCACCTGCGCGATCGAGATGTTGGCGCGCTCCGGGAAGAGCGGATGGTTCTCCAGCATCGGCCCGATCCGGGCGAGGTCGTAGGAGGCGGGATCCCGGTCCACGAAGAACACCGCGTGCGGGTTGCCCATGTTCACGGCGGCCGGCGAGTGCAGGATCGGCTCGTCGATCGGGCCGATCTGCAATTCGATCCGCCGCGTGTCGGGGAACGGCTCGGACAGGGGGATCTCGTCCCAGGCGAGCTTCGGACGGCCCATATCCACCGTGAAGGCGCGCTCCGAGATCCGGCGCACGCCGACCCGCCCGGCCGCCGTCTCCAGGACCAACCTGCCGCCCTCGGCGGGGCGGGCCATGGCCGGGTCGTCGAGCATCGCGTAGGCGACGCAGCGGGTGCCGTTGCCGCAGGCGCCGGCTTCGGAGCCGTCGGTGTTGTAGATCCGCATGAACGCGTCGGTGCCGGAGCTCACGGGATCGTGCAGCACCATGAGCTGGTCGAAGCTCGAGCCGGGATCCTGCGCGATCGCCCGCGCCTCCTCGGGCCGGACTTTGACGGTCGAGCCGCGCAGGTCCAGCACCACGATCGCGTTGCCGGCGCCGTGCATCTTCAGGAAGCGTCTATGGGCGAGTGCGCTCATGCGGCCAGAAGCTTTGAGGGGATCGAGCGGCTATATGGCAAACCCGCTCGCCCGACGCGAGGGGGGCCGGCAGCGTGGCAGATGCGCCGCACCCGCCGCTCTCGTGCCCCGCGCCCTCGCGGGCGGGCCGGATCGCCACTAGGTTAGCCGGCGGGAGCCCAAGCGACGATCCGCCGGGACCCGACCGGAGCGCCACCCGTGATCCGCCTTCGTTCTCTCGTCGCTCTCTCGACCGCCCTGCTGCTCGCAGCCGGCGGTCCCCTGGCCGCGCAGCAGCAGCCGGCACCGCCACCCTCCACGGCGCCGGCGCCCGCCCAGACCAGTCCGCTGCCGACCACCACGGCCCCCAACCCGGTCGCCGACCCGACCAAGAGCGCCGCCCCGGCGCCGCAGCAGGCGGTCGCCCCGCCGCCCGCCGGCCAGGCCGCCGTGGGGACACCCGGGCGGCCGACGCTGATCGAGAAACCCGGCGAGCCCGGCGACGTCGACGAGGTGACCCTGCCGGCCAAGCCCGCCGCGATCGTCTCGGGCAAGACCAAGTGGGAGGAGGCCATCGTCAACCTGACCAAGGCCTTCACGCGGATCGAGGCGGATCTCGCCAAGCTCGGCATCGCCCCGGCGGGCCGGCCGCTGGCGGTGTTCACCCGCACGGACGATGACGGTTTCGAGTTCGAGGCGATGATCCCGGTGGCCGCCGCCCCGAACCCGGCCCCCGCCGAGGCCGACGGGATGCGCTTCGGCACGACGCCGTCCGGCAAGGCCCTGCGCTTCCCCCACCGGGGCTCCTACGAGTCGATCGACGGCACCTACGAGACGCTGACGGCCTATCTCGACGCCAAGGACATCGTGGTCCAGGACCGCTTCGTCGAGGAATACGCCACCGACCTCAAGGACGGCACCGACGACAACCTCGACGTGAATATCTTTGCGCTGGTGAAGTAGGCTGCTCGAACACGGCCACAGAAAGAATTTTTGTTTTGTTCGACAAGCGAACGGTCGCCGGGGGGTAATCGTCCGCCCTGTGATCCCGGGGCCGCGAGGCGCAGCCCGGGATCCATTACCTCTGACAGCTCAAGATTTTGCGCCGTCGGCGGTTCTGGGTTCCGGGCTCGCCTGCGGCGCCCCGGAATGACCGTGTGACTCATCCGGCCGTCGGTCCATCTTCGATCATAGAACGACATTCGGCAGCGCCTTGATCTGCCGAACAACCATTCCCTCGCGCGATGATCCAATAATCCCATGCGCACGTCGCGTGGCCTCGGCCGATGGACAGATCGCCGCTGGTTTCGGCGCCCCGGAACAGCGGCGGCGGCTTGCGGATTCCCCGTGCATGCCGACGTCCCTGTTCCCCACCCCCTCCGCACCGCCGTCGCGCCGTAGGGCCGCGCCGTCGCCGGCCGACCCGGCTGTCGCCGACAAGGCGCTCGCGATCCACGCCCGGCTCTGCCCGGTCTATGGCTGCCCGATCCCATATTTCCACAGTCTCGATCCGGTCAGCGAGTTGGTCTCGTCGCTGCTCTCGCACCGGACCCGCAACGCCGAATCCGGTCGGGCCTTCAAGGCCCTGCGCGCCCGCTTCCCGGATTGGGAGTCGGTGATCGACGCGGAGGTGCCGGAGATCCAGGAGGCCATCGCCGGGGTGACCTGGCCGGAGCTGAAGGCGCCGCGGATCCGCGAGGTCCTCATCGCCGTGCGCGAGCGCTGCGGCAGCCTCGACCTCGCCTTCCTGGGCGACCTGGATGTCGCGGCGGCCCGCGCCTGGCTGGAGGCGATCCCCGGGATCGGCCCCAAGACCAGCGCGGCAGTCCTGTCATTCTCGACCCTGCGGATGCCGGCCCTGCCGGTGGACAGCCACCACCACCGGGTCGCCCAACGGCTCGGCCTGATCGGGCCCCGGGTCGATGTCGGGCCCTCGCACGCGATCCTGCGGGCGCAGTTGCCGGCCGACTGGAGCGCGCAGGCGCTCTACGACAATCACGAGATCCTGATGCTGCACGGCCAGCAGGTCTGCCACCATCGCCGCCCCGCCTGCGGGCGCTGCGTCCTGGTCGATCTCTGCCCGAGCGCGGCCCTCGGCGCGCGGGAGCCGTGACGGCATCCTTGACCGGTCCGGGCCGCGGGTGCGAGTAACCCCGCGCCCGGCAGGCGCGGAGCCCCGGCGTCTTCGTTTTCAGGATCGGCGCCGATGGCCGCGTTCACCGAATTGGTCTTCTCGGGCGTCCAGCCCACCGGCAACCTGCATCTGGGCAATTACCTCGGGGCAGTGAAGCGCTTCGTGGAGATGCAGGGGCGCGAGGCGCAGTGCCTGTACTGCGTGGTCGACCTGCACGCGATCACCGTCTGGCAGGACCCGGAGGCCCTGCGCGGCCAGATCCGCGAGGTCACGGCCGCGTTCCTGGCCGCCGGCATCGATCCGAAGCGCTCGATCGTGTTCAACCAGAGCCAGGTGCCCCAGCACGCCGAGCTCGCCTGGGTGTTCAACTGCGTCGCGCGGCTGGGCTGGCTGAACCGCATGACCCAGTTCAAGGAGAAGGCCGGCAAGGACCGGGAGAACGCCTCGATCGGGCTCTACGATTACCCGGTGCTGATGGCGGCCGACATCCTGGCCTACCGGGCCACCCACGTCCCCGTGGGCGAAGACCAGAAGCAGCATCTGGAGCTGACCCGGGACATCGCCCAGAAGTTCAACACCGACTTCGCGAAGTCGATCGCGGCCCACGGCCACGGCGAGGGGTTCTTCCCGATCACCGAGCCGCTGATCGGCGGGCCGGCGGCGCGGGTCATGTCGTTGCGGGACGGATCCAAAAAAATGTCGAAGTCGGACCCGTCCGACAACGCGCGCATCAACCTCACCGACGAGGCCGACACGATCGCCCAGAAGATCCGGCGGGCGAAGACCGACTCGGAGCCCCTGCCCTCCGAGATCGCCGGGCTCAAGGAGCGGCCGGAGGCCGACAACCTCGTGGGGATCTACGCCGCGCTCGCCGGCATCACCCGCGAGGCGGTGCTGCGCGATTTCGGCGGGGCGCAGTTCTCGACCTTCAAGCCGGCTTTGGCCGACCTCGCGGTGACGAACCTCGCGCCGATCGCCGGGGAGATGCGCCGGCTGACCGCCGATCCCGGTCATATCGATGCCGTGCTGGCCGACGGCGCCGGGCGGGCCGAGACGATCGCGGCCCAGACCCTCGACGCGGTGAAGGATATCGTCGGCTTCGTCCGCCGGAGCCCGAACCTCCAGGCGGTCCGGTGACGGTCCGGGCGCTCGTCTTCGACGTCTTCGGGACGCTCGTCGACTGGCGCTCCGGGGTCGCCCGGGAGGCCGCGCGCCTGCTCGCCCCCTACGCCCCGGCCCTGGATGCCGGCGCCTTCGCGGATGCCGATTCTTTCACCGATACTTGGCGCGCCCGCTACAACCCGTCGATGGAGACCGTGCGCTCCGGCGCCCGGCCCTTCGTCGACCTCGATACCCTGCAGGCGGAATCCCTGCCCGACGTGCTGGCGCAGTTCGGCATCGCGGGCGTGCCCGAGGACGTGCGGCGGGAGCTGGTCCAGGCCTGGCACCGGCTCGACGCCTGGCCCGAGGTGCCCGACGCCATGCGCCGGCTGCGGGAGCGGCACCTCCTGGCGCCGAACTCCAACGGCCATGTCCGGCTCATGGCCGACCTCGCCCGGCGCAACGGCTTCGTCTTCGACGCGATCCTGGGCGCCGGCTATTCCCGGGACTACAAGCCCAAACCCGCGCTCTACCGCGACGCGGTGGCGGCCTTCGGCTTCGCGCCGGCGGAGACCCTGATGGTCGCCGCCCATTCGAACGACCTCGCGGCGGCGGCGAGCCACGGCCTGTCCACCGCACACATCGCCCGGCCGCACGAGCACGGGCCGGCCGGCGGCGAAACCGCGCCCAGCGTCCCGGTGACCTACGCGGCCCGGGACCTCGCGGACCTGGCCGACCAGCTCGGCTGCTGACGAGAGACGAAAGGGGGAGCACGATGGCCGATTGGAACCCCGCCCTCTACATCCGCTTCGAGGACGAGCGCACCCGCCCGGCGGCCGAGCTCCTGGCCCGGGTGCCCCTCGACGCCGCGCGCCTCGCCTACGATCTCGGCTGCGGTCCCGGCAATTCGACGGCCCTGATCGCGGCGCGCTTCCCCGAGGCCGAGGTGATCGGCCTCGACACCTCGCCGGCCATGCTCGAGAGCGCGCGGACCCGGCTGCCGGGCCTCGGCTTCGCACTGGCCGACGCCGCGACCTGGACACCGGAGCGGGCGCCGGACCTGATCTACGCCAACGCCGTGCTGCAATGGCTGCCCGACCATCCAGTGCTGCTGCCCCGATTGTTCGGGCTTCTGGCGCCCGGCGGCGTGCTGGCGGTGCAGATGCCCGACAATCTCGCCGAGCCCTCGCACCGGCTGATGCGCGAGACCGCCGCGTCCGGTCCCTGGGCTGAAGCGATCGGCGATCCGGCCGTGGCCGGGCGTGTCGGGCGGATGCTGGATCCGGCCGGCTATTACGACCTGCTGGCGCCGCTCGCCGCCGACCTGGATGTCTGGCGCACCGCCTATCATCACCCGATGGCGGATGCCGCCGCCATCGTCTCCTGGGTCCGGGCCACCGGGCTGCGCCCGTTCCTCGACCCGCTGGACCCGGACCAGACGGCCGGGTTCCTCGCCGCCTACGAAACCGCCATCGACGCCGGCTACCCGCCGCTCAGCGACGGCCGGCGGCTGCTGGCCTTCCCGCGGGTGTTCATCGTCGCCCGCAAGGGCGGGTAGCGGCCCCGGTTTCTGCGAGCCCGGCTGACATCGCGCGCTTCGTCGGACCGCCCGTAGCGTCGCTTCGCGCACGCTCACACGGACGGTGAGCGTGCGTGGGCCGTCCGTTCAGGCCTCGCCGCGGGCGACCAGCGCCTCGTACTCGGCCACCTCGAGCTTGCCCTCCTGGGCGACCCGGGCCTTGTCCGCGTCGCTGATCACGTCGCCGGCGAGGTCGAGGCGCTTCCAGGAGGCGAGCGGGGTCTCGCGGCCGGGGGTCGGGACGTACTTGTTCTGCTCGAGCTTCTGGTACTTGTGGATGTAGCGCGGGCAGTTGACCCAGATCTTCTTCACCGCGACCTTCACCAGGTACTTGGCCTCGGTGTACTCGGCCATCAGGGCGTCGTCGCGCAGCAGCGTCGCGTGGCCCTGGACGCGGATCCGGTGCGGCGTCTCGAAATCGATGAACAGCAGGCCGACCTTGGCCTGACCCTCGATATTGCCCATCGAGTAGAACATGCCGTTGCCGTCGAAGCCCGGGAACACGAGGGTGTTCTCGTCGAGCACCTTCACGAAGCCCTGGGGGCCGCCCTTGTACGAGACGGTCGGCATGCCGTCGGGATCGACGGTGGACAGGAAGAACATGTCCCGGGAGCCGATGAAGGCGCCCTCGTCCGGCCGGATGCTCTCGTGGACCCAGTCCTCGTCCAGGCGCACGGCGAGCTTGGTGGTGCCGAACTCGGTCTGCAGCGCCCGGTGGACGTCCGAATAGAGCGATGCCATGGCGTGTCCTCTCCAACCCTCTCCGGTCCTCATGCAGGCGGGACCGCTGGGGCGTTTATCGCCGGGAATGGCCGCGCTCGGCAACCGGCAATAGAAAAGGCCGGCCTCGCTTTCGCGTGACCGGCCCGCGCAGGCGCGGCCGAGCAGAGCCCGGCCGCGCGATCCGAACGATCAGTTGCGGGTCTTGTCGACCAGCGCCTTCTCGGAGATCCACGGCATCATGGCGCGGAGCTTGGTGCCGACCTCCTCGATCGGGTGGGTGGCGAGCTTGGCGCGGGTCGCCTTGAACGAGGTCTGGTTGACCTTGTTCTCCAGCATCCAGTTGCGGGTGAAGGTACCCGACTGGATGTCGTTGAGCACGCGCTTCATCTCGGCCTTGGTCTCGGGCGTGACGATGCGCGGGCCGGTGACGTACTCGCCGTACTCGGCCGTGTTGGAGATCGAGTAGTTCATGTTGGCGATGCCGCCCTCGTAGATGAGGTCGACGATCAGCTTCACCTCGTGCAGGCACTCGAAATAGGCCATCTCGGGGGCGTAGCCCGCCTCGACCAGGGTCTCGAAGCCGGCCTTGATCAGCTCGACCAGGCCGCCGCAGAGCACGGCCTGCTCACCGAACAGGTCGGTCTCGCACTCTTCCTTGAAGGTGGTCTCGATGATGCCGGCGCGGCCGCCGCCATTGGCCGAGGCGTAGGACAGGCCGAGATCGTGGGCGTTGCCGGAGGCGTCCTGGGCGATGGCGATCAGGGTCGGCACGCCGCCGCCGCGCAGGTACTCGGAGCGCACGGTGTGGCCGGGGCCCTTCGGGGCGACCATCAGGACGTCGAGGTCCTTGCGCGGCTCGATCAGGTTGAAGTGGACGTTGAGGCCGTGGGCGAACAGGAGGGCAGCGCCCTCCTTCATGTTCTTCTCGAGCGACTCCCGGTAGATGTCGCCCTGCAGCTCGTCGGGGGTGAGCATCATCACCACGTCGGCCCACTTGGCGGCCTCGGCCACCGACAGGACCTTGAAGCCCTCGTGCTCCGCCTTTTTGGCGGTGGCGGAGCCCTCGCGCAGGGCGATGACGATGTCCTTCACGCCGGAATCGCGCAGGTTGAGCGCGTGTGCGTGGCCCTGGCTGCCGTAGCCGACGATGGCGACCTTCTTGCCCTTGATCAGGTTCAGGTCGGCGTCGCGATCGTAATACACCCGCATGTCGGTTTCCTCTTCGGTGTTGGTTTCGGGTTGGGTTAGGCCTTCGCCCGGCCGTACAGGGCCAGGAACTGCTCCACGGCGCGGTCCGCGTCGCGCCGGATCTCATCCTCGCCGAGGTCGAGCGCCTCGCCGAGCAGTAATCGGATCTGAATATCGCGGCCGACGAGGCCGAAGAAGGTCCGGAACGCCGCCTCGCTGTCCGCGAAGGCGAGCAGCCCGGCATCGCGCCCGGCCTCCAGCACCGGCTTCACCCGCTCGCCGATGGCGAAGCGGCCGTTCGCCAGCACGATGCCGCCGAGATTGCTCTTGCGCGAGCCGGCATGGGCCACGGCGATCCGGTTCAGCGCCACCGAGGTGCGGCTGGTGATCACCGTCAGCCACGAGACCGCGAAGTCCTGAAGATGCTCCCGCAGGGTCGCCCCGTCGAGGGCCTGCACGGCCGCCCCTCCGGCATGGACCCGGGATGCCTGCCACCGCACCGTCGCGGTGAGCAGCCCGTCGCGGTCGCCGAACCACTTGTACAAGGTCTCCTTGGAACAGCTCGCCCGGCGCGCCACGGCGTCCATGGTGAGCTGGTCCCCGTCCTCGACCATGAGGGCGAGCACGGCGTCGAGCACCGCCTGCTGGCGCACGGACGGGGTCGCCGGCGCCTTGGCGCCCGCCTCCACCGTCTCCTGCCGCTCTGCGAGGCTCGACCGCATCGTTTCCAGTACCGTACCGTACGGTACGCTCGATAGAGCGATTCGCCGGGCGCCGCAAGGGGCCCGGCGGGGCCGGATTCAGGCCGGCAGGGTCAGCCCCTCGCGGGCGAACACCGCCTGCACCGCCGGCCGCTCGGCGACCCTGCGGGCATGGGCGTGCCAGGCCGGGAAGCGCGCGGGCATGTCGAACCGGAGCGACGAACCGGAGGCCCAGACCCAGAAGACCATCAGGTAGGCGTCGACCACGCCGTACCGGTCCCCCACGGCCCAGCCGCCATTCGAGAGGTGGACCTCGGTCATGGTGCAGAGATCGCCGTAGGTATCGGCGGCCTTGTCGCGGATGCCGGGAAACGCGTCCTCGTCGGCGGTGTAGCGCTCCGGCCGGCGGACATGCGCGTAGGCGACGTGATGGTTTGCGGCGAGCCAGCCGAGCCACTCGTCGGCCCGGGCCTGCTCGCGCAGGTCGGTGGGCCAAAAGCCCTTCTCGGGTACGGAGCGGGCGACGTGGCGCAGGATCGCGGCGCATTCGGTCAGCACCCAGCCGTCCTCGACCAGGGCCGGCACCCGGCCGCGCTCGTTGATCGCGAGGTATTCCGGAGCACGCTGGTCCCCCGCCGCGAGGTTCAGCTTGACGCCCTCGAACGGCAGCCCGGATTCTTCCAGGATGATGTGGGCGGCCAGCGAGCAGGCGCCGGGGGCGTAGTAGAGGGTGCGGGTTGTCATTCGGGTTTTACCGTTGATGCTGAAGAAAGATCATCTGACCTAACGAAGGTCAGCCCGAGAAGCGTTCGCAGCTTGCCGCGCACTTCGGCGACGACTTCGTCCGGTGCCGACCCGAGGCTCCTCAAGATCCGGGCAGCCCGGTCGATCGATCGGACTTGGTCGACCAGCACGGCTCCCTTTACAGCGAGGCCAGCAGGCAGGAACACCTTCGTCGGCCACGGGTGCGGATTGCGCGTGATCGGGCAGATGATGACCCGGCGCGTCAGATGATTCATGTCCGGATCCGAGACGACGAGTGCCGGCCGTATGCCGTTCTGCTCCGTGCCGCGGACCGGTTCCAGATCGATCAGAAGCAATTCGCCCGGATGCGGTTGCCAATCAGTACGGGTCGTTGGCGTCATCGATGATCTCGGAACCGCGGTCGGGGCCCCAATCGACAGTCTCGGGCTCCGCCTCAGGTCCCAAGCGCCGTGCCTCGGCGATCATCTCTTCCATCGTATAGACAGGCAGGCCGTCGACATACCGGCGACCGTGCCATTGCCGGGGCTCCGCCGGTGGCGGGGTCTTCGACACAATCTCGACGGTCTCGCCCTCGCGGATGCCGAGTTCCTCGGCTTCCGCGCTGCTCAGCCGCACGGCGAGATCTTCACCCCAGCGTATGACCTTGGCTTCCATCGCTCCGCCTCCCGCGAGGACGACGGAACATAGCAGATCCGGGCCGGCGCTTCCTACAGCGGCTCCGACCCACGCCCCATGGCGCTGATGCCGGTGCGGCAGATCTCGACCAGGCCGATCACGCTCATCAGCCGCACGAACCGGTCGATCTCCTCGGTGGCGCCGGTAAGCTCGAACACGAAGGAGTTGAGCGTGGCGTCCAGCGTCTTGGCGCCGAAGGCGGCCGCGAGCCGCAGCGCCTCGCTGCGGTGCTCGCCCTCGCCCTTGACCTTCACGAGGCAGATCTCGCGCTCCAGCGCGTTGCCCTGGAGGGTCAGGTCCACGACCCGGTGGACCGGCACGAGCCGGTCGAGCTGCGCCTTGATCTGCTCGATCACGGCGTTGGTGCCGGCGGTCACGATGGTGATCCGCGAGATGTGGCGCGCCTCCTCGGTCTCGGAGACGGTCAGGCTCTCGATGTTGTAGCCGCGGCCGGAGAACATGCCGGAGATGCGGGCGAGCACGCCGGGCTCGTTGTCGACGATCACGGCGAGCGTGTGCCGGTTCACCGGCTCGACGCGCACGGCGTCGGGATAGTGGGTGTTCATCGCGTTCATGCCGGCTTCGTCCTCGTCGTCCAGTCCGTGCTCATCGGCGTCCGCACGCCGCCCATACGGCAGGCGGCGACCCCGAAAGGGCCGCCGCCAAACCCGTCACACCAGCATCTTGCCTTCCTCGGAGATCACGTCGCCGAGCTCGACGCCGGTCTCGCCGAGGTAATCGGACAGGAGCATCTCGTTATGCGCCTTGCCCGAGGGGATCATCGGGAAGCAGTTCTCGGTCTTGTCGACGATGCAGTCGAACAGGACCGGCCCGTCATAGGCCAGCATCTCCGCGATGGCGCCGTCGAGGTCGCCCGGCTTCTCGCAGCGCATGCCCTTGGCGCCGTAGGCCTCCGCCAGCTTGACGAAGTCCGGCAGGCTCTCGGAGTAGCTCTGGGAGTAGCGCGAGCCGTGCAGCAGCTCCTGCCACTGCCGGACCATGCCCATGTACTCGTTGTTCAGGATGAACACCTTGACCGGCAGCCGGTACTGAACCGCCGTCGAGAGCTCCTGCATGTTCATCAGGATCGAGGCCTCGCCGGCGATGTCGATCACAAGCCCCTTCGGGTGGGCGAGCTGGGTGCCGATCGCCGCCGGCAGGCCGTAGCCCATCGTGCCGAGGCCGCCCGACGTCATCCAGCGGTTCGGCTCGTCGTACTTGAAGTACTGGGCCGCCCACATCTGATGCTGGCCGACCTCCGTGGTGATGTAGGTCTCGCGGTCCTTGCAGGCCTCGTAGAGACGCTGCACGGCGTATTGCGGCTTGATGATCGTCCCCGACGGCCAGTAGGCGAGGCAGTCGCGGGCCTTCCAGGCGCCGATCTTCTGGAACCACGGATCGAGGTTGGATGTCTCGGGCCGCGACGGCAGGGCACGCCAGGCCTCCAGCATGTCGGCCAGCACCGAGGCGCAGTCGCCCACGATCCCGACATCGACCTTGACCACCTTGTTGATCGAGGAAGCGTCGACGTCGATGTGGATCTTCTTCGAGAACGGCGAGAACGCGTCGAGCCGGCCGGTGATCCGGTCGTCGAACCGGGCGCCGACGCAGATCATCACGTCGCACTCGTGCATCGCGAGGTTGGCCTCGTAGGTCCCGTGCATGCCGAGCATGCCCAGGAACTTCGGGTCCGTGCCCGGATAGGCGCCGAGCCCCATCAGGGTCGAGGTGACCGGGAAGCCGGTCTCGGCGACGAGCTCGCGCAGGAGCCGGGAGGCCTCCGGGCCGGAATTGATCACGCCGCCGCCGGTGTAGAAGACGGGACGACGCGCGGTCGCCATCAGCTCGACCGCCGCGCGGATCCGGTCGCCGTCGCCCTTGACCGCCGGGCGGTAGGTCTTGTGGCTCGAGATCTCCGGGCGCTCGTAGAGGCCGGAGGCGAACTGGATGTCCTTGGGCAGGTCGACCACGACCGGGCCGGGCCGGCCATTGGCGGCGACGTAGAACGCCTCGTGCAGGATCCGCGGCAGGTCCTCGATCGATTTGACCAGGTAATTGTGCTTCGTGCAGTGGCGCGTGATGCCGACCGTGTCGCATTCCTGGAACGCGTCGGTGCCGATGAGATGCGTCGGAACCTGCCCGGTGATGCAGACGAGCGGGATCGAGTCGAGCAGCGCGTCGGTCAGGCCGGTGACGATGTTGGTGGCGCCGGGGCCCGACGTGACCAGCACGCAGCCGACCTTGCCGGACGAGCGCGCATAGCCCTCGGCCGCGTGGACGGCGCCCTGCTCATGCCGGACCAGCACGTGCTTCACCGCGTCCTGGTGGAACAGAGCGTCGTAGATCGGAAGTACGGCACCGCCCGGATAACCGAACAGCGTGTCCACGCCCTGATCCCGGAATGCCCGGATGACCATCTCGGCCCCGGTCATGACCTCGCCGCCCATGCTCTCCTCCTCCGCTCCCCGGATCGTCGGCGGCGGTCGTGCGCCGCCGGACGGACCGGTTCCTTTCGTCCTGCACCTTCGTCACGCGAGGCGGTATCCGCCTCGCCCGAAAGCACTGTGTTCGTCGGTATCTCGAACGCCTGGATCTCGTTGGCCGTGATGCGTCACCGGGCAGCGGGCAATAAAAAAGGGCCCCGAGGGACCCTGCATGCGCCACCGCTCGGATTGCAGCCCTGAACTAGGGCCGCCCCGTCGGTGACGCTTCCGCTACAATAAGAACCGCGTTCATCGGATATCCGAGCCTGCCTCGCGGCGATCGACAAATCCAGGATCGGATTCAGTCCAGTCGCACGTGAAGTGTTGGGCCTCATACCGGAGACCCGAGAACCGGTCAACGCGAAAGCCGAGGATCGGACGCGCTCAGTGCAGGAGCGGCGGGCGGCGGCGGACCCAGTTGCTCGCCGCGTCGTAGGCCGCGCCGAGCTGGAGGCAGGCAAGTTCGCCGTGATTGCGGGCGACGATCTGGATACCGGTCGGCAGCCCGGCCTCGCCGAAGCCCGCCGGGATATCGAGCGCCGGCAGGCCGGACATGGTCACCGGGACCACGGTCTGCATCCACCGGTGGTAGGTGTCCATCGGCCGGCCGCCGACCTCGCGGGGCCAGCGCAGGTTCTTGTCGAAGGGGAAGACCTGCGCGGTCGGCATGACCAGGAAATCGTAGCGCTCCATGAACCGGCGCACGGTCTCGTACCAGCGGGTGCGCCCCTCCAGGGCGGCGGTGAGCCGGTCGATCGTGAGCTCGAGACCGCGCTCGGCCTCCCAGATCGCCTCGGGCTTCATCTGCGCCCGGTGGGCGGGCACGTCGTAGAGCGGCCGGAGCACCGGCGCGACCATCAGGGCCCGCAGGGTGATGAAGTCGCGCCAGAGCTGCTCCATGTCGAACCGGGGCGCGGCCTCCTCGACCACGCAGCCAATCTCCGTGAAGGTCGCCAGCGCGGCGCGGCCGAGGTCGAGCACGCCGGGATCGAACGGGATCTGCCCGTCGAAATCCCCGAGCCAGGCGATCCGCGTCCCGCGGAAATCCCGGGCCAGCGGGCTCGCGAAGGCCGAGGGGTCCTGGCGGATCGTGTTCGGGCAGCGCGGATCGTAGCCCGCCTGCACCGACAGCATCAGGCCGATATCGGCCGGGCTGCGCCCGACGGCGCCGAGCACGGACAGGCCGGGGGTGAACACGTCCTTGGTCTCGACCGGGATCCGCCCCCAGCTCGGGCGCAGGCCGTAGCAATTGTTGAAGGCCGGCGGGTTGCGCAGGGAACCGCCGAAATCGCTGCCATCGGCCACCGGCTGCAGCTTCAGGGCGACCGCCACCGCGGCGCCGCCGCTCGACCCGCCCGCACTCTTCTCCGGATCGTAGGCGTTTCCGGTGGCGCCGTAGACCGGATTGAAGCTGTGCGAGCCGAGCCCGAATTCGGGGATGTTGGTCTTGCCGATGAAGATCGCCCCGGCCGCGCGCAACCGGGCGACCATGATCGTGTCATTTTGCGCGATCCGGTCGGCGAAGATCGGCGACCCTTGCGTGAACGGCAGCCCGCGCACCGCATCGAGATCCTTCACGGCGAGCGGAAACCCGTGCAGCGGCCCCACGGCCTCGCCGCGGGCGAGCGCGGTATCCCGCGCCTCCGCCTCCTTCAGGAGCGCCGCATCGTCCTGAAGCCCGACGATGGCGTTGACCTGCGGATTGAGCCGGTGGATCCGCTCCAGATAGGCGCGCATGACATCCACGCAGGAAACGATCCGGCCGCGGATGGCGGCCGCGAGATCGACGGCGCCGAGCGCCGTGATGCCGTCCTGTCGCTCATCCTGCATGGTCGGGCTCCGATCGAGGTCTGCGGATAGGCATGACCAGTCACACGCGTGCGCGCGCGAAGGTCTAGTACTGGTGATCGTCGGAGAGGCAAGAGATGTGCTGGAATTCGGCCCACCATCCCGTCGCAGGCCCCGGCAACGTCATTGCGAGCGCAGCGAAGCAACCCAGGGAGCCCCGACGACCTGAAATCGCCCGCTGCCCTAGGTTGCTTCGCTGCGCTCGCAATGACGGAGAGGGCCGATGCTCCCTATCGGAGTGGTGTCAGACCACCGCCCAGGGCAGCGTCTCATCCCCCCGGAACACCACCACGGCGGTGTCTTCGACGGTCACCGCCTCGATCACGCGGCTCTCGCGGCGCTCGAGGGTGACGGTCGCCGCGTTGGGCTCGAGCCCGTGGAAACGGGCCCCGTTGAGCGACGCGAAGGCCTCGAACCGGTCGAGCGCGCCCTCCTCGTCGAAGACCTGCACGTAGGTCTGCAGGGCGGTCGGGCCGCAGAACACGCCGGCACAGCCGCAGGACGCCTCCTTGGCGCCGCGGACATGCGGGGCGGTGTCGGTGCCGAGGAAGAAGCAGGCCTCGCCCGAGGTCGCGGCCGCCCGCAGGGCCAGGCGGTGGCGCTCGCGCTTGGCCACCGGCAGGCAGTAGAGATGCGGGCGCAGGCCGCCCTGGAAGATGTGGGTGCGGTTGATGACGAGGTGGTGGGGCGTGATCGTCGCCGCCACCCGGCTCCGGTTGGCCCGCACCACGTCGAGGATCTCGGCCGTGGTGGCGTGCTCGACGGTGACCTTCAGGCCCTGGTGCCGGGCGAGCAGCGGGATCAGGCTGCCCTCCATGAAGGCGGCCTCGCGGTCGAAGATGTCGATCTCCGGGTCGGTGGCCTCGCCGTGGATCAGGAGCGGCATGCCGATCCGCTCCATCCGCTCTAGGACGGGCGCAAGCCCGATCAGGTCGGTGACGCCGGCATGGGAGTTCGTGGTCGCGCCGGCCGGGTAGAGCTTGGCCGCGATCCAGACCTTCTCGGCAAAGCCGCGCGCGATCTCGTCCGGGTCGGTGTCGTCCCGCAGGTAGCAGGTCATCAGCGGGGTGAAGTCGAGCCCCTCGGGCAGGGCCGCCAGGATCCGCTCGCGATAGGCGCGCGCGGCCGCCACCGTGGTCACCGGCGGGACCAGGTTCGGCATGATGATGCCCCGGGCGAACTGGGCCGCCGTGTAGGGCAGCACCGCCTTCAGCATCGCGCCGTCGCGCAGGTGGATGTGCCAGTCGTCCGGCCGGCGGATGGTGATCCGGTCGGCGGACGTCGCGGCGGGGGGCTGCGCGGCGGGGAACAGGTCGGCGACGCTCATCGCTTGCGGCTCCTCAGCCCTGACCGAAGGAGGAGATGCCGCCATGGGCCGCCGACCATTCCGCCGGCCCGTTGAGGAAGCTCTCGACCTCGGCCAGCGTCTTCGGATCGAAGGTGCCCATCTCCTTGGCGACCGCCAGCACGTCCCACCAGGTCGTGAGGTAGTGCAGCTTGATCCCGGTCTCCTGCATCAGCGCGGCGCTGCCGGGGAAGATGTCGTAGTAGAACAGCACGAAGCAGTGATCGACCTGGGCGCCGGCATCGCGCAGGGCCTGGCAGAAATTGACCTTGCTGCGCCCGTCGGTGGCGAGATCCTCGACCAGCAGGGTCCGGGCGCCCTCGACCACCTCGCCCTCGATCTGGGCGTTGCGGCCGAAACCCTTCGGCTTCTTGCGCACATACTGCATCGGCAGCATCAGCCGGTCGGCGATCCAGGCGGCGAACGGGATGCCGGCGGTCTCGCCGCCCGCGATATGGGTGAGCGACTCGTAGCCGATCTCGCGCACGATCGTGGCGGTCGCGAAATCCATCAGCGTCGCGCGCAGGCGCGGGAACGAGATGATCTTGCGGCAATCGATATAGACCGGGCTGGCCCAGCCCGAGGTGAACTTGAACGGCTCGTCCTTGTAGAAATGGACGGCCTGGATCTCCAGGAACATCTTGGCCGCCTCGCGGGCGATCAGCGTCCGGTCGATGGGCAGGAAGGACGTGGTCATGCGGCGTGCGCGCTCCGCTGGGGGCACTCTCCGCCGGGGACCGGTTGAAGAGCGCGAGGATAGGGAAGGCCTGACCGGTCTCCTCCGCCCTGTCTCTGCCAGCGTCAACCCTGAAGCGGCCGCTATCCGCCGCTCAAGCCGCGCCGGCCCTGGCTCGCAGCTGCGCCAGATGCCGGATCGCGAGCGCGTAGCCGTGCGTCCCGAAGCCCGCCAGCACCGCGGTCGCGGCGAGGGAGATGTAGGAATGGTGCCGGAAGGCCTCGCGCCGGTGGACGTTCGAGATGTGGCACTCGATCACCGGCACCTCACAAGTGTTGAGCGCGTCGAGGATCGCCACCGAGGTGTGGGTATAGGCCCCGGCATTGATCACGATCCCGGCGGACCCGACCCGGAAATCGTGGATCGCGTCGATCAGCGCGTGCTCGGCATTGCTCTGGCGGAAATCCACATCGAGCCCGAAGCCGGCGGCGGTCTCGCGGCACAGGGCCTCGACATCGGCCAGGGTCTCGCGCCCGTAGATCTCCGGCTGCCGCTTGCCGAGCAGGTTCAGGTTCGGTCCGTTGAGGACCAGGATCGTGTCGTTCATCGCGTTCCCCGCCGCCCCGTGCGGTCGGCCTCGAGCCTCGATGCGCCGAGACCTTCGTTCGCCTGCTCCCACCCGAACCCTCATCCCGAGGTGCTCGCGAAGCGAGCCTCGAAGGAGCCCTCCAGGGATCGCGCGGCTGGCTGGAGGCCTCCTTCGAGGCCTCCGCTACGCTGCGGCACCTCAGGATGAGGGCGCGGGTTGGTTCGCCCCGTTGTGGCCGTGCGTTGGGTGAGCGTCAAACACGCCTCTGCATTCGCCCTGTCACCGGCCCCGAGATGTCCCGCGCCGAAGGCGGCCCGGCTCGCCGGAGCGGTTCAGTTTCCCCGCGGGCGGGGCTATCCCGCACGCGAACCAGACGAACGATCAGGGAGAAGACGCGATGGCAGGCCCCCCGAGCGACGCGCCCGTGGTGATCGCGGTGGCGATCACCGGCTCGGTGCCGCGCAAAAAGGACAACCCGGCCGTGCCGGTCACCGTGGCCGAGCAGATCGAGTCGACCCGGCAGGCCTTCGAGGCCGGCGCGACGCTGGCCCATATCCACGTGCGCAACGACGACGAGTCGCCCTCCTCCGATCCCGACAAGTTCGCCGCCGTGCAGGAGGGGCTGCGCAAGCATTGCCCGGGGATGATCGTGCAATTCTCCACCGGCGGCCGCGGGCGCGATCCGGCCGCCCGGGGCCTCTCGCTCAAGCACCGGCCGGACATGGCCTCGCTGTCCACCGGCTCGGTGAACTTCCCGACCATCGTGTACGAGAACAGCGCCAGCCTGGTCACCGACCTCGCCGGCCAGATGAAGCAGTTCGGGATCCGGCCGGAGATCGAGATCTTCGACCTGTCGCACCTGCATGGCGCCAAGCGGCTGGTCGAGGCGGGCCTCATCGATGCGCGCCCGCACGTGCAGTTCGTGATGGGCGTCCAGAACGCGATGCCGGCCGAGGAGCACCTGCTCGACATCCTGCTCGCCGAGACGCGGCGGATCCTGCCCGGGGCGACCTGGACCGCCGCCGGGATCGGCCGCAACCAGGCGGTCGTGATGGAATGGGCGCTCGCCCGCGGCGCCGACGCGGTCCGCACCGGGCTGGAGGACAACATCCGGGTGACCAAGGACAGGCTGGCGGCGAGCAATGCCGAGCTGGTCACCCTCGCGGCCGAGGCGGTGCGCCGCCACGGCCGCCGGGTGGCGAACCCGGCCGAGGCGCGGGCCGCTCTGGGCCTGGCCTGACCGGGCCGCCGGAGGCCCGCGCGGGCCGCATCCTCACGCGGCCCGGACGGTCTCCAGGAAGTGCCGGACCTCGACCGCGAGGTGCTCGGACTGGCGCGACAGGGCAGAGGCGGCGCTCAGCACCTGGGAGGCCGCCGCCCCGGTCTCGTCGGCGGCTCCGGCCACGCCGGCGATGTTCGTGGTCACCTCGGCGGTGCCGGTCGCGGCCTGCCCGACATTGCGCACGATCTCCTGAGTCGCTGCGCCCTGCTGCTCCACGGCCGACGCGATCGAGGTCGCCACGCCGCTGATCTCCTGGATCCGCGCCGTGATGCCGCCGATCGCCGTCACCGCCTGACCGGTCGTGCCGCGGACCTGCGTGATCTGCCCCGAGATGTCCTGCGTGGCCTTCGCGGTCTGCTCGGCGAGCGCCTTCACCTCGGACGCCACCACCGCGAAGCCCTTGCCGGCCGCGCCCGCGCGGGCCGCCTCGATGGTCGCGTTGAGCGCCAGCAGGTTGGTCTGACCGGCGATGTTCGAGATCAGCCCGACCACGTCGCCGATCCGCGAAACCACCGTGCTCAGCTCCTTGACCAGCGCGCCGGTCTGGTCGGTCTCCGACACCGCCAGCCGGGCGAGCTGCGCCGAGCCGTCGACCTGCCGGCCGATCTCCTGGACCGAGGAGCCGAGCTCCTCGGCTGCGGCCGCCACGGTGTTGACGTTGACCGCCGCCGCCTCGGCCGCGACCGCCACCGTCGTCGATCGGCTGGCGGTCCGGGTGGCCGTGACGGTCATCGTCTGCGCGGTGGCCTGGAGCTCGGAGGCCGAGGCCGAGACCTGGCCGATGATGCCGCCGATTGCGGCCTCGAAGCTGTCGGCCATCTCGCGCATGCCGAGCTTGCGCTGCTCCTCCGCGGCCAATCGGGCCTGCGCGGTCTCCTGTTCGAGGCTGCGGGCGCGGATCATGCTCTCCTTGAAGATCTGGACGGCGCCGGCCATCGCGCCGACCTCGTCGCGCCGGCCGAAGGCGGGGATGGCCGTCTCCGTGTCGCCGGACGCGAGCTGATGCATGGCGGCGGTCATGCGTCCGAGCGGGCGGCTGATCTCCAAGACCAGCATCACGACCGCCCCGATCGCCAGGATCGCGGCGACCGCCAGGAAGACCATCATCTGCTGCCGGGCCTGATCGTAGGCGGCCTGCGCCTGCGCGCCGCTCGACTCGGCGGCTGCGTTCTCGAGGTCCGCCAGGGATTTCAAGGTCGCGACGATGCCCCGGATCGAGTCGGACATGGTCGTGTTGTACTGCTCCTGCGCGCCGGCGGCGTCACCGGCATCGGCCTTGGCGAAAGTCTCCGCCTGCTCGTTCAGATACGCCGCCCATTGCTGCTCGAAGGTCCGAAACAAGGCCCGTTTGGCCTCGGTTTCCATCAGGCTCGTGTAGCGCGCCTTGTAGCCCTGCAATTCGGCCATCCGCTGGTCGATCGACGTCATCGCGTCCGCACGCTGCTGCGGTGTCTTGGCGAGGAGGAGACGGTTGCCGTTGACCCGGATGCGCAGCGTCATGGTCTGGATGCCGCCGAGCGCCTGCGTCGCCGGGAGACGCAGGGCGCGCAGGTCGGTGGCGACGTGATTGATCGTTTCGATCTGGTGATAGGACAGGGCCGCCAGGCCGCCGATCAAGGCGAGCATGATCGAGAAGTAAGCGATCAGCTTGCCTTTGATGGACACGGACTCGAGCATTATTCTTCCAGGTCGCGGCAGTCTCTGCGCTCCATGCGCGCGGACAATGCTTTATCGTTGCAGATAAAATATATCCTTAAGCTCCGACAATTCTTAGCCGGCGACGACTTATAGCGTCGGCCATCATTGATATCGGAACCGCAGGATTGCCGGCGTGCCGGGATGGCAGCTTTGCGCGACGCCGAATCAAGTCCAGGGCCGCCGCTATTCCCGCAGCGGGCCGGGCCGAAGCCGGCCCGGGACGGCCGCCGTTTCGAGCGGCCCCGCCCCAAACTCCCACCTTCTCACGCGCCGGGCGGCGTGCTAACGATCCGCCCGCGCGGGTGTAGCTCAATGGTAGAGCAGCAGCCTTCCAAGCTGAATACCCGGGTTCGATTCCCGGTACCCGCTCCACTCTTTCCCTCGCAGCGGCAGCGACTTAGACGCCGAGGGTGATACCAGCCACCCCCTCTGATACCAGCCTGATACCAGCCGCGAGCGAGTTTCGGCCCTCAGAACCGCTGCGGCTACCGCGCCAGGACCTCCGCCTCCATCTCGTAGAACCGGGCTAGCGCCCGGGCCGCGACACCCTTGTCGACCGGCGGGCACTCCGGCTCCGGGTAGGCGGCCGCCCGGAGCTCCATCAGGACGATCTCGCACCAGTGGTCGAGGAGGTCCTCGCGCAGGTCGGGGTGGGCCCGGACGAGGCGCACCAGGGTCGCATTCCGGTCGGCCTCGCCCTCGGCGAGGTGGAGCTCGAAGATTACGTCATCGCGCAGGTCGGCTTCGGTCATGGCAGGTCTCCTTGTCCCTGCAATCGAAGCGAAACCCGAGGACCGGAAACGGAAGTCGGTGCGATGGACAGGATGCCGCAGGCGGTGGGTTGCCGGCCGGCATCCAGCCTGCCACGCTGCCGGGATGACGACCCTCACCGACATGGTCGCCGCGATGCAGGCCCGCGAGGCCGCCCGGGCGGCGCGGGGCGAACCGCCCCCGTACATCGTGGAGGCCGACGCGACCGGCACGCCTGTCACCTGGTGCCTGCCCGGGCACGGCACAGTCCGGCGCTATCCCGGCGGCCGGTGCGTGCGCCTCCGGGACGGCGTCGAGCTCGCAACGACGGGGTGGGGCTACCCCGTCTGTTAGAGGTCCTTCAGGGCCTCGACATCCTCAAGCGTCAGGTTGAGCTCCCTGCGCAACATGGACTGCTCGGCGCGGATTGCCTCCTCGCCCAGCGGCTTGGCGAGCGGAGTGACGAGCCAACTCCATAGGGTTTCTCGGTGCTTGACGGTCACTGCCCTCACGCCGCCGTCCTGCAGAAGCACGAGCCTCTGTTTCTGGCTCATCGTCACTCGTCCAGGCTTCCCTCCGCGAGATTCGATGAATGGCCCACCATACGGGAGGGGCGAATCCTCAGACAGGAGGACCGGCACTGGGTCGGCGCGGCGCCAGACCTGAACAACCGTCGCGAAATGATGTCCCCGATGCCGGACCTTCCAGGCCTCGTAGATGCGCCGCTCCAGTTCCTCGCGAGCCCAGTCGGTCACTGGCGCGCGTTGCCAATGCCGGTCGGCTTCCAGCTCGATGCGCGTCGTGAAGCGCCAACTTTCGACCTTGATCCTGTACTGCCGGAGTTCGTCCGTCGCATGGGACGATGGCACCGGCAGTGAGAGGATGTCGCGCGGGAGCCAAATCGGCATGCGGACTTAGCGCTCCCCGCCCATCTCTGCGTCGATCCCCCCCGCGGCGCGGCGCGAGATGTTTGCCGAATTGACGTTCATGCCGGCGCTGAGGCCGACCAACGCCGACTTCAGGAGCGGCGAGACCGACGCGGCCGGGTGGTCCGCCTCGTCCCCCTCGATGAGCTCCTCGATCCAGTCTGGGTCGAGCTCCAGGCCGGCGAAGCGGCGGACGGCAGCGCAGAACTTCGTTGCCCCCCCGTGGTCCCGGACCTTGGCCCGCAGGATCGGGATGATCTCCTCGTCGGGCATGTCGTGCATCACCTGCACGCTCTGCCGCAGCATGTAGAGGTGCCGGTAGACGAGTTCGAGCGTGTGCTCCGCGGCCTCCCGTTCGTAGATGTCGAACTGGGAGCGGAGGGCGTCGTCGGCCGCGGCTTGCCGCGCCTTGACCTTCCCGATGCGCTCCAGGAAGTCAGTCGTCTGGAATGTAGCGTCGCCGTCTCTCAACATGTGCATCCTCCGTCGATGGAGGGCACCCTGGACGGGCCAAGTTACTTGAAACCGAATCACCGGCGGCCAAGCTGCGCCTTGGTTCGCCCCGGCTGACCGGGTTCGCTAAAATGCCACGGACCCTCGCAACGCGGCGTCCGCCACCCCGGCAATCGGGCGCACCGGCTCAACGAATCCCGAACGGTCGCCCGGCAGGATGGCCGCAGGTTGAGCGAGGGTTCGCATGCACGTCATGGATACGAAGAGCTGGACGTCAGACCAGTGCAAGGAATTCGTCCGGGAGGCGAACGAGACGGTCGAGGATGTGAAGGCGACAGGCGAGCCATGGGATGCGTACATCCGCCGGGTCTCGCCCGAGTACGACCTCATCCAGGTCGTGTGGCCCGACAAGCGAGGCCGCGGCGGATGCAGCTTCGGCGTGGTGAAGGGGCTCGGGCTGCTGATGCTAATCGGCCAAGGGACGAAGCCCGTCACCCTCAGGAAGCTGCGATTCCGGCTGCGCGACTACGACACGGCCTACATGACATGGGCGATGTACGGCGATGGTCGGTCCAAGCATCCCGACGCTGTCGAGTTGGTGGACGCCGCGGCCAGGGGCGCGCCCCGCTCCGCGTAGGCCAGCTGCAAGTCGTCGTAGCTCCGGACGCCCCTCCGCCACACGACGGCCTCCCGCATCCCGGCGGGGAACCTCGGCGCCGCGACGCGGACCGGCCGGGGCGGCTGCCGGTTCACCCCTCGCATGGGGGTTCCTCCGCGGCACGAAGGCGAGCGGCGAAGCCGGGGTGGACCGTGATCCCCCGGGAAGCCCAAACCTCCCTCGCCAGGGCGGCTGCGTTCCGCAGGTCCTCCCGGTGCCGTGCAACCTCCTCCGCCTCGCCCCACTCCGCGCGAATCTGGGCTGCCCTAGCATCGTCCTGCGAGGTCCAGCCGAAGCGGGTGAGCGGGCGGGTCATGTCAGCCTCGACGTTTAGGTGCCGTCCGAGTGGATGGTGACCTCCTCGACGTCCGCCTCGCCGGAGATGAAGGTATCGCCGAAGGGGCGCACTGTTGCGTTGGCGAACACGTCTTCGAGGGTCATCCCCGTCGGCGGGGCCCAGAGGCCCATCTCGACCGCGGTGCGGACGTATTCCTGCCAGACGCGCTCGACGACCGTGAATTGCCTTGCCGGCTTCGGCTCGGCTGGATCGAAGCGGTTGCCTAAGCTAGCGGTCACTCGGGCGGTCATGCGGCGCCTCCCCCGGCCGCGAGGATCTCCGCGGCCCGCTGCAGGTCGAAGTAGCCGTCCACGAGGGTGGTGTGCCCGACCGTCTCGCCGGCCTCATCGGTCACCTCGCAACCCTGCAGCCGGGAGACGTAGCCTGAGCCGGTTCGGGAGGATGCGACCAGGGCGCCGTGAAGGGCGGCCGCCGTGGCGCGGCCGCCCGGGAGCACCCGCTTGATCAGGCGCACCTCGCTGAGGTCGATTTCCACTTCGAGGCCGGTGACGTAGGCGACCTCGTGGCCGGCCGTCATCTCGCTGACCTCGATGACCTGGGGCTCCCGGCCTTCAACGGAGGCCCACCAGAAACCCTTCGCACTCATGCAGCGCTCCTGTCCCGCTTGGGGCACGGCGCCGCGGTGAGCTCGTGCCGGTGGGCGAGCGCGCGAACGGCGGCCGCGAGGATGGCCCGGCACTCGCGTCCGATTCCGTCGCCGGGGGCGAGGTCCTCGCTCCACTCGCAGGGGCATTTGTCCTCGGGCCACTCGCGGAACAGGGGCTCGCCGTGGGGACCGTTGTAGTCCGGGCCGAGGGAGGCGTGCCCCGTCAGGTCGCACAGGCCCGACGAGACCCAGAATCCCGGGAGCGCCTCGGCGACGAACGCCCGCGCCGCGTCGAGCGAGCCGGTGTACGGGGACGGCCCCTCCGGCGGGTCGTAGACGCTCAGCGGAGTGCTGCGCAGGATCAGCTCCAGGTAGGCGTCGAGCGCCGGGTCCGGCTCGCCACCATCCACCAGGGAGAGCTCGACGCGTCGCAGGTCGGCCCGGCGGCACGCACGCATGAGGGCCTCGCGGTCGTCGGCCGCGGCCTGCAGGTCGGCGAACAGGCGCGCGTTCATGGAGGCCTCCGCGGCCTCGGGGTCGTCCCGCTCGGCGATGTGGCGCAGGGCCTCGTCGTCCCAGCGTCGGCGGTCCGTCAGCAGGGTCATGCCGCCTCTCCCTCCGGCTGCTCGACCTCGGTGAACCAGCCGGTCAGCGGCTCCCCCGGCTCGGCCGGGCCGCAATCCAACAGGCTGCCGTCGGCCTCACCACGTAGAAGATGCCGTCCTTCACCACGACCTCGACGTCCTTCCGCACCTTCATCACCCTCTCCTCACGCTGCCGCGGCGCCGATCAGCGCGCGGATGTCCCCGGCGAGTTCGGCGCGCCCCTCGGTCACGCCGGCGTCCCGGCCCGCCCGCTCGCCGGCGGCGAACGCCGACAGCATGGCGAGGAGGATCTCTTTCGACGGGGCGTCCCCGCCGTGGGCCTTGCCGACCTGGAACAGGCGTCGCCCGCGCTTCACGTCATGGAAGATCCAATAGCGAGGCGAGTGCCACTTCGGGTGGTCCCAGTCGAAGTCGCAGACGACCACATCGTCGCCGAGGCGGGCGTAGGGCTCAGCCATGGAACGACCCGCAGGCTGGCAGATCCGCGTCGGGGATGAGCTTCCGTGCCCGCGCGGCGGCCGCCCGGCGCTGCTGCCGGTTCAGACCCTGCTCCCGGAGACCAGCCAGTATCCCCACGAGAGGGGACCGCTCCTCCGCGACAATGTTGAGTTCACACGTCGTCTCGGTGTGCATGCCGTACTCGGGCAGGCTGACACGTCTCAGAGAAGTATGTTCGCCCGTAACGTCGACCTTACCGTCCGGGCCGTAGACGCTGTCCTTAAGAGCCTGCCACTTCTCAAGCATCGCGGAGCGGGTCGCCTCGGCTTCGAGTGCAACCTGCTCTTGAGCGACGTCCTGCGCGCTGCGCCCCATGCCGGCGATGAGCCGGCCGACGAGGGCGTTCCCGAACGCGTGTAAGGTGCGCTCCTCGGCGAGCATCTCCTTGGCAGTCGAAACCGGCGCGGCCTGGAACGCTGCGGCCTGCTCGGGGGTGGCGACGGACACGGTCAGCCCGCCGAGGCTGGACCCGCCGAATGCCGGCTCGATCTGCACCCCCTTCTCGCGGGCGCCGGCGAGGAGCGCCCGGTAGGCCTCCAGGTCCTCGCAGTAGATGCCCGGCGGGATCGCGCCAAGGAGCGCCTCGAACGTGACAGGGTCGAGGTCGGCACGGTCGTAGGCCCGCTTGTACCAGACGGTCGACATGATCAGGCGTCCCCTTCGATACGGTCGCGGATGGTCTCCAGGGCCTCCTGCATCGCCAGGGCAAAGCGGGGCTGCTCCGCCGCGTCGCCGGGATGCTCGCCGTTCCAGCCTTCGCTGGAGGCCTCGAAGCCAACGCGGTACGCCGCCTCGATGCCGGCGTGACGGACGAAGCCGCCCTCGCGCAGCATCTGCAGGGCGCGGTCCGGGTACGTGTCAGAACCCTGTCCGACGCACTCCCACAGGACCTCCTGCGCGAGATCCCGGTCGGTCATGGTGCGAAGCGTCGCGATGCGCTGCGCATCCGCATTGGCCTTCTCCGCCCGCAACAGGCTGACGGCCCGGTTGAACGCCATGCCTTCGTCGTCGCTCAGGCCGAAGACGGCCCTGGCGAGGGAGGCGATCTTCTCGGTGATGGCGGAATTGGGGAGTGCGTCGGCCATGCGTCGTCCTCGCGGGAAGTGGTGCGAGGAGTGCCGGGACAGCTTTGGCCGTGTGACCCGGCATGACGGGAGTGGACCCCGCCACCGGCAGCCGCGCCCTCTCCATGGGCACGTGGTCCGATTCTATGTGGAAACGCCGATTCGAGAAGACCGGTTCGACTTGACGCGGCGAGCGGCATCCCCAATTCTAAACCCGCCGCTAAGTCGCGGTGTCCTCCCGGTGGGAGGGCGAACCTAAAGCCGATGTCGTACGGCACACGGAACGGTCCTCCTCCCGCATGCGGGAGGGCAAACCCGTAACCGTCGTGGGTTCAAGTATAACTGAGATCTCCTCCCGGCTTCGGGAGGGCAGACAGGCCCCGGCGCGAAGCCGGGGCCTTCTTAGTTTCCGGGGCGCGCGCTATGCCGAGGCATGCGTGTCGTCCTCCGCCCCGTGCCCGAACATCCTGAAGCCGTCGGCACCGTCGATGGCGCCCCGCTGACATACGAGGGCCGCGTCCCGCATGTCGCCGGCCGCCCCGTCGAGCACGCCGTCATTGCCGAGGCGCTCTCCGATGCCGTTGAGGCGGCCGCCGGCGCGGTGTTCGGGGGTGACTACGTGAACCCGCTGTCGCGGGCGACCGGCCTGAATCGGAGGACGGTTACGCGAGACCGGGTGCTCCGGAACGGGCTGCCGGGGTGGGCGCTCGCCTTCCTCGGGCGCGCCGCCGCCTACGAGCATCCCCGCGCCATGGGGTACATGCTGCAGGCCGCCGCCGAGATGTCCGAGCGGGGCATCCTCGCGCAGGGCGACGCGCTCCCAGGCGTGCGCCCGCGGGACCGCGAGGATCTCGCCGTCCTCGCCCGGCTGGGGTTGGAGGAGGCCCTTGAGCTCGTGGCGGTCGCCCGGGACGCCAAGCGCCTGCCGGTTGTCGACAGGGAATAAAGGGCACCTGTACAGAACCGTTTGACGAGTTCTTAACGCCAGGCCGGTAGTGTACGTCGGATATGCGTCAGTGGCTCCGCCCAGACGCGTGGTGACGGAGACACCCGATGACTAGCAGCGCGCCCGCGTTTGGCGTTCCCCCGACTTTGCGCGAACTCCTGTGTGGCGCCGCCCCCTACGGCGGTAGCGCGCACCGCGACCTGTTTTGCTACCTCGCCTACACCTGGTCGAGCCTGATCATCCAGGACCGGCGGACGCTCTGCGAAGACGTGGGCGCGTCCATGCCGATGGTCTTCCTGCTCGATGGGCTGTGGAAGTCGTGCATGCGGCTGAGGGACCGCAAGGCGGACGCCTGGGAGCCCGATTACGAGATTTTCCAGCAGAGCCTGACAGCCTTCTGGCTGGATCTCGGGCGGCTGCTCGACAAGCGTCCGGCGGAGGATTTTGAGGTCGACTGGCACGCCGGCGTGTCGAATCCCCTCGATGATCTCCACGGGCGGGTCACCCTCCATCTTGCGATGCTGGGAGACCCCGTCGCCATCGACGCAATGCCGGACCTTCTGTGGATGTACGCGCGCCGGGCGCAGCCGGGCGAGGGATACGTCGAGCTCCACGCGGCCGCTATCGGGTGCGAGCTCGACGACGGTTCATACCGGGTGCAGTGGACGAGGGGGTACGACGGCCTCGTCGACATCCTAAGCCAGTGGCGCGAGCGCGGCATGGAGCCCATCGCCAACGCGGCGGCGCTCGCTCGTGGGCAGATCCGCGATGCCGTCGTAGAGGCCATGCAGGCCCGGCCGGAGCCGGTGTCGACGCTGGCGAAGATCAGGAAGGAGGCCGCCGAGGTCGAACAGGCCGCCCCGGAGCCGGAGGGTCCCGGGCTCCTTGTGCTCGCGTCGGTTGGACACCTTCCCGGCAGCGCCAGGGACGGCGAGAGCAAGACGACGAGCGCCTGGAACCCGCGCGCCGAGTTCGCGGCCATTGCGGGCAGGCGGCTGCCCCTCGTCCCGGTGCCGGACCTCGCGCTCGTCCAGGCCATCCTGGCGGGGGAGTTCCCCGACGCCGCAGGGCTGATTGCGTCCATCCTCGCGCCGCTCGCCGGCCGCCAGTTCTCACGCCTGCAGCCCCTGCTCCTCCGGGGCGCGCCGGGGAGCGGCAAGTCGCGCCTCGCGCGCCGCCTCGGTGAGGTGCTCGGGCTGGCCGTCACGGTCTACGGATGCGGCGGCGTCGGGGACGGGAGCATCATCGGGACGTCGCGGCAGTGGGGGACTGGCCGCGCTTGCGTCCCCCTGCAGGCGGTCAAGCGCGCCGGAGAGGCGAGCGTCCTCGTCGTGCTCGACGAGATCTCGCGCGCCGGCACCAGGACCGACAACGGCAGGCTCACCGACGGTCTGCTGGCGCTCGTCGAGCGGGAGACGGCTCGGACGTACTTTGACCCCTACCTGGAGTGCCCCGTCGACCTCAGCGCGGTCTCGTACATCGCCACGGCGAACGACACGGCAAACCTCGACCCGGCACTCCTGTCCCGATTCCGGGTCGTGGACATGCCTGCGCCGACGCTGGCCTCGCTGCCTGTGCTCGCGCGCGGCCTCGTCGCCGAGCTCCGTCGCGAGCGTGGCCTCGATGCGCTGTGGCTGCCCGACCTGACGCCGGACGAGCTCGACATGATCGGGGAGCACTGGCGCGGAGGTTCCGTCCGGACGCTGCAGGCCCTCGTCGAGTGCGCCCTGGACGGCCGCCATGCCGGCCCGGCGAACTGAGGGAGGCGAGCATGAACAGGCAAGCGCACGCCCCCGTCTTCGACTTCTTCCGGGATGCCCTCAAGGGGTACAGGCTCTCCGGAGCGGTCGACTACCGCGTCGGCCCGGTCCTCGACGAGTACCTCGGACACCTCGCCCGATGCGTCGCTGACGGAGAGGTGACGGTCGCCGAGGGCCTCGTCCTAGGCAACCTCGTAGTCAAGTTCGCCAGCCGGTGCGCATCCCTCCCGGAGGCGCGCCGGGAGCCCCGGTGACGGAAGTCTACCGGTGCCTCACCAGGAAGGCGGCGCCCTGGTCGATCCGGGAGCGCGGGCGCGTCGTCGGGCATCGGGGCAGCCTCGCGCTCCGGGACGTCAAGTTCCGCGTCTCGTCCGCCGGCGTCGACCGCATACGGGTCCGCCGTCAGCGCGAGGTCGTCGCCTACGCCCGGGGCGTCCTCGCTGAATCCGGGCCCATCCCCGCCCGACGCGCTGCGGGTCAGGTTCGACCCCTACGCCGCCCCCGCCTTCCTCCTCCCCGACGGCAGCCCGATGAGCGCGGCCGCCGTCGCCCTGTTCCTCCCGGACGGCTCGTGCTGTGCCGTCCCTCATCCTCCGGAGTGTCCCAGTGCGTAGCCTCGTCGCCCTCCTCGCGCTGATCAGCGTGGCCACCCCCGCCGGCTCCGCCGAGCTCTGGCCGCAGCCCGAATCCGGATGGCGATTTGCGCTAGTCGTCCCCGCCGGGCCCGAGCGAGAGCGGTTCGGCTACGTCGATGCCGACCCGGCGCCCCCGGGCGGGTGGACCGTCACCGTAACGTGCGGCCTCCAGGACGCCCGCACCGGCCGGGTGCTCTCCCGCGTCGTTGGGCGGGGCACGTCAAACAGGGGGCCGAGCCCGGGCTTTGGGGGGCAGTGGTCGTGGCCGGGCGGAGCAGGCGCTTCGTTCGTCGTCACGCAGTCCATGCGGCGACCCGAGGCGCTGCGCCTGCCCGCCGAGTTCACGGCGCCGGAATGCCCCCGGCGTGGCATGGGCGACCTAAGCACCGGCGACTAACATAGTTCTACGTAGCAGCTTCTATGGCCTTCAGGTCCACTTGGAAGTCGTAGTGACCTGCCTCGATCTTCACTCTGGCTTTCTCGAAATACTTCTCGGGTGGCGTCACGGATGCGCTCCGAACGACGTCCATCCTGTCCATCAGCTCGGCCAATGCAGCCTCGGCCTCCTCGGCAGTCCCCAGCGCGGTGATGTTGGCAACGCGCCGAAAGCGGTCCTGCAAAGCCTTGAACTCAGCAGCGAGGCGCGAGATCTCGTTGACGCTCGTCTGGATGTTGAGCCCGTCCGAGAGTGCCGGAAACAGGCTGGCACCGAGAGAGAGGGTGGCGACCACCCACGCCGGGACGACATCTTGGAGCACCGTAAAGCTCGCGAGTGCGCCAAGCACGATGGGGGCTGCGATGAAGAACTGCCGCTGTCGACGGACCTGCCGGAGCCAGATGAAGAGCGACGTCGACGTCCACAGACAGGACTCGGACTGCCTCATAGCCTCCTTCGCGACCTCGATGCGCCGCTGGACACTCACAGTACGTGTATCGGTATCCGGGCCCCGAAGATCGTCTGCCATTCCTGCCCCGCCGTAACATCGTAATCGAGCCGCTCCCACTCGCACGCTGTCTCAGCGACAGCCAGAGCAGCCTCCGCCTTCGTGTGCCAGTCGGCCCCAAGCCAAATCCATTCCCCCGTACCGGGGACCAGCAAGCCCGAGCCCGCCCTCCCGACGAGCGCCCGGAGGAAGTCCCGCACGAACCAGTCGTAATAGTAGTAGTCCTGTTGAGCGTATTGATACGTGCTCATGAAATCGGCGACCAGGAGCTCAATCAGAAACGATTTGAGCGGTACATTCTTCTCCCGCTGCCACATCTTGATGATCTTCGTCAGGGCGCGAGTGTTGCCGTTTGTTCGCGTGTCGATGGCCTCGATCAAGGCGATCTGAGCAAGCGGGTCGACGGTCTTCCACCGGCCGCCGTTGTTGGTGTCGGGCATGAGGTACTGCCCGCCCGGAAGGTCGAAGACGGGGACAACCTCCACAGTGATGGTATTGAATTGGACCATCACCACCTGCCCGTCACCTCGCATGTCCGTCTGCGGGTAGGCATCCAGGAGGGAGGCCCGAACTTCTTGTAGAAGCTGCGACTGGCGATTCCCAACCCGGGCCTCAAAGCGCGCGAGGACTGCCGGGGTGAACTCCACCATAATGTCGATGTCGGCGCTCGGTCGAACTTGGGTACCCTTGCCCCAGGACCCAACGATGCGCAGCGGCGGCTGGTCCGCGACGCGTCCGTTGTATGCGCGCTCCAGCGCCTGGGTGACGCGAATCGCCTTGCCGATGCCGTCCTCAACCTGATCCCGCGTCAGGTTCAGGTCCTCGTGGAAGGCCCGAAATCGCTGCCGTACTGCCACCCACATGTTGTCACCCCTGCGCGCAGCATGGGGGAGCCGTGGTCCGGTGGGAAGGCTGTGTGATACATCCGCCGGGTGTCATCCCCAGCGGGTACCCTAACAGAAAGGGCCGGCCCTGAGGTGGGGGCCGGCCCCGAGATGTAGCGAACGAGCCTTCGCTACCGATTAGGTGTGCGTGTCACAGACCCGGCAGGAGGGCATGGGACGGCGGCCCCGGCGGTCGGACGCCGAGCTTTTTCGCGTAGTGGACCATCCCCTTCCCTGTGACCTTGGTCGTCGGCCGCGGCTTCCCGCCGTGGACCGCCCAAAGGACCTCGAACAGGCCGCGCCTGATGGCCCGCTCGTTCGCGACCGGCCCGCCATTGAGCTCGTAAAGGTCGCCCCTGTCCTTCAGCCAGGCCACGAACTTCAGCGGCCCCTGGTGCAGTGCCTTCTCGGCCGCCTTCAGGCCCCAGAGCCCGTCGCTGTCCGCCAGGGCCTCCACGAAGTCGACCGCAGGGCGGGCCGCGGCGACCTGCGCCTCGGCGACGATTCGGCCCTGGCGCTCCTCCTCGACACGCTCGGCGTAGCGGCCGAGCAGGCTGCGGAGGATTGCCGGGTCATCGAGGAGGGCGAGCGGGTCGGCGGGGGCGACCGGGACGCTCCGACGTACGAGCTCGTCCGCCATGCGGTTGAACTCGGCGATGTAGGCCTCCTTGAACCGCGCTGCCTCGGCGCCGGTGAAGCCGAGGACGGCGAACGCGATGCGTCCTTGGTCATCAGGTAGTGGGAGAGGACCTGCCGGGCGTGGCCCTGGACGTCGCGCGGCTGAAAATTCAGCCGGGCGAATTCGGGCGAGCATGCCTCCTCGGTGTTGCGCAGCCCCTGCAAAACATTCTTGTGCGCGCGTCCGATGTAGGCGGCGACGGCCCGGCTGTCGGCGGAGGCCGCCCCATCGACAGTAACGACCGGGACCCTGGCGGGCGAGAGGGTCATCGCGCTCATCAACTTGGCATACGCGGCGATGCTGCCTCCATCCTCAACGCCCCGCTCGACCTCTCTTTCGTCGAGGATGCGCTCCCTGCGGTAGGCCATTACCAGCCCCCTGACACGGTCGCCGCGCTAATCCTAAGGGCGGCCGCGGCGGTGGCGGGGGTGAGCCGATGCGCGGAGATTTTGGCGCCGTCCCAGGCAGGGGCAAGGGGAAGATGGGCGCCGGCGCCGCTAATGCCTCCTACGGGGCGGCCGCGGCCGCTGCGCCGGCGGCCCTTGGCGGTGAGGCGCCAGACCGTCTCGGCATCGAGCCAGCCCCAGCGCTCCACCGCGGCGTGGCGCCCATGGCTATCGACCAGGGCGGCAACTGCCTCGAAGTTCGGAATAACGTGAAAGTCAGATGGCGTCATTCCGCCTTCGCCTTCCTGCAGGCCCGGCGAACGAGGCGTCGGTCGACCCGGGCGAGCACGTTGGCGATGTCCGAGTCCGCCCGGGGCTGCCCCACCGCCGAGCGGCCCGCAGCGGTGGATGTCGATCTGCTCCCAGAGGGTGAGCGGGCGCAGTGCCAACATGAATGCGCGCAACCACCTGGGGATCGCCGCGGGTCTTGTTAACCAAGGGGCCTATTCGGACTCGGGCGAGTGCCACGACGCGTGCAGTGTTTCCCTGTCGGCCGCTTGGGTGGCCTTACTGAGGAAAACGCAATGATGGACGATAAGCCCGACGATTGGCCGTGGCCCGAACTAGTGAACGACGAACCAGCCACGGGACCACACTCGCCAGCTGAAGGCTCTTTCGAGACCGTCTCAGCCTGGATACGAACGGGCTGCCGCGCCCGGCGCAGCGGTTGGGCCCCTGGCATCTACGTTCGGGCCGTGAACTCAGAAGACATCTCCAACAACGAGGCACCGGACGTCATACACATCTGGACCTACCATACCCTCCCTGGAGGCGGCGTTTCTCTTAAGCCGCGGGAGTGGGTTGAGGCTCGCAGCGACATCCTGGAGATGGATTGGGAGCGGATATTGTCTAGGCCCGAGCACGAGGAGATAATCGAGGAACGCCGCAGAGAAAGCGCAAACGGCGGCTTTCAGTTCTTCCGCCTGAACTTTCGGAAAGGACAATCCTCCGAAGCCTAAACCCACTGCGACCCACATTGTAGAAATGCGAGCGGCCGTTGCCACGGACCCGGGTGCCTCTCTCGTGCAAATAGTCCGACGGTGCGGCTCACGCCGATAGGAAGCCGTCAACGACCGCAGATTGAGGATAATACGGGAAGCCGGCGGGCCGCTCGTGACTGCCATCGCCGATTTGACCAAAGACGTGGACGGCAAGAAAGCGCGGTTCTGGCCGCTCCTTGACCCTTGCCGAACGCGTCCTAGCATCCCCATCCGTTGGCGGCGGGCGAGTATCCGCTCGGCCGGCCCCACTTGCGGACGTGCCGAGGCACCCGGCCGTGTGCCGGACGATTGGCAGCCGGAATCCGCCATGGTAGCCCAGCCGCATGATCCTCGTAACCGGCGTGTCGAACTCCGGCAAGACGTACACGCTTGAACGACTCGTGCAGGCGATGCCGAGCTTCCGGTACGTTCGCGCGAGCGCGATCTTGCGCCTCCTCAGTCGTCCGATCTCAGACCTGACCGTCGAGGCGGCCGTCGAGAATCAAGACGCCCTCGTGGCCGAGCTGTCCCGGCTTGGGATCCTGTCCGATGACGACGCAGTGCTTGACGGTCATGCGACCGTCGAGACCACGTCGGGAACCCTGCCCATACCGGATCGTACGTTTGACGCACTGGCGCCGCGCGCCATCGTCCACGTGGTGTCGCCCCCGGCCCTGATCTCGGAATGAAGCGCATTCCGTGGCCGACCCTGGAGCTCCGCAGAAGCCGCGAACCGCCAGGAGGCGGAACGTAGCCATGCCCGCGCGCAGGCCTCCCGCATGGGCGTGCCCTGCTTCGAGATCACGTCCGGTGACGTAACCGCCTTCCTGGAATGCACCGCCGCCGTCAGGAGGGGCGAGCGGGGCGCAAGCTCACGTTTAAAATGTGCTCGGCGCTGTCGTCGCGATAGTAGCGGTCGACGGCGTAGCGGTGCTCGAAGCCGAAGTTCCTGAACAACGCGTCGAAGCTTTCCAGCGTCTCACCTGGGACGGTCACCAGGGGGCGGTCGGTGCCGAGCCACTCCAAGGCGTCGTCTACCAGGCGCGTCGCGACGCCACGACCGCGTAGCTCGGGACGTGTCCAGATGGTGCAGAGCTTCCGTTCGTCCGAACGCTTGGCGATGACGAGCCCGGACAAGCGGTCCTCGTGCCTCTCGACGAATAGGCGGCGCTCGCCCGAGATGAGCCCCGGGATGACGGTGCCCCAGTGCCCGACCCCGGGGGAAGGCTCCACGCCCTGACCCGGACAAGACACCCGGCAGCGACATACCGGCGTGACAAAAAAAGACGGGTCGAGGGTCGCTTTTCGCTCTGGCGGGCCTGGATATATGCCGACGGTCACGTAACAATACTCGAAGGAAAAATCGCTTCGGGTCGAGCTCTTGTCCGCCAACCCCGCCCTTTTCGAGCACATCAGCGGCGTCGCCCGGCGCTTCACTGTCCAGCGCGTGCGCGAGACCGGCGCCCCGCTCGACGCCCGCGAGATCGAGGCCTTCCTCGCGGCCGCGGCGGAGGCCTACGTCGCGAGCGGCTCCACGGGCGTCGACGAGGACATGCTAACGGACGTCCTGCCCCGCGTCGCCCGGTACTGCGTGGGCATGGACGTCAGCCCCGGGAAGAAGACGGCGTCGAACGAGAGGCTGTTCCGGGCCGTCGAGCCCGAGGTAAGGGCTTGGACGGTCGCGCACCGCCGGGCCACGCGCGCCCCGGTCGACGCCGCCGCGCTGCGGGCCGCTGTCGAGGCGCTCGTCTCGGCATACCGGTCGGTTCCAGGACAGGCCCATGACGACGACGGGCATCTCGCGCTGATCGAGCGGTGGGTCGCTTGGTACTCGCGGATGACGGCGGTCCGGCAGGAGGGCACGCAGAAGCCCGGCGCCACCCACCGCGCGCGGCAAGAGGCTGATTTCGAGGTTCACCTGGTTGTCTCGTGGGAGCGGCAGGTTGCAGAGCATGAGGGCCGCGCCCCGCGGCGCCTTTCCATCGACGCCATCACCGAGGCCCTGCGCGGCACGGGCATGAAGCGCTCCGCCATCCGCGGCGCCGTCGAGCGGATGCGCGGCCGCCCGGAGCGGCAGGCCCACATCGACGCCCTGTCCGGCACGGCTCGCGACCTGGTCGAGGCGCTGGAGACATCGGGCATCCCGCAGAACCGTCTCACGGTCGTGCGCACGGACGCCTTGGCGGAGAAGCTATGGCCCGCCACGACGAACCCGGCGACGAAGCGTAAGCATCGCCAGAGGCTCCGTGCGGCCGCCGTCGAGATCACCGCGGCGCCTATCGACCTGCACGTCATCGTCCTCGGCGAGCACACCCTCGTGGGCCGCGGCCGCCGGCTCCCGGACGGTCCCGACGCGTTCGCCGCCGAGGTCGTCCAGACCGGTAAGGTGCGTCCGATTCCGGGTGGCCTGATCGCCCGCCGGCAGGGCGACTGGGGCACGCCGGAGGGCCAGGACGCGCAGGTCCTATGTCGCGTCCTGGCCTCCCACGCGGGCGACGGGGACATACAGCGCGTCCTGGAGGAGCTCTCCCTGCCGGAGGCGCGCGACGCCTTCCTCGGCGTGAGCGCGGCCTATGCCGACGCCTGCCACAGGGACACCGTGGACTGGTGCCGGATGGTCGAGGACCGCACCAACGGCCCGCTTGCCGGGATCTTCTCCGAGGCGTCGGGGCAGTCCCTGGAGGCCGTCGCGAAGATCCGCGGCATGGTCGAGAATGCGCGCCAGAACGGCCTCGGCGCGGCATGGGACGCCTACGTCGCCGAGGCCGCGTCATACGCCTACCGCCTGCACCGGGCCGAGGCAGCGCCGGTCCGCGAGCGCATTCGGCGCATCAGCACCGCCCTAGCGACCGCCCCGACGCCCGAGGCATGGGAGGCGGCAATGCTGATCCACATCGCCTCGAAGCGCCCCGGGCGTCGCCCCACTACCGCGGCCCTGCCGCCGGAGCGCCGCCGCCCCGACCGCGCCGCCGTTTCCGCCACGAGCTACAAGATGGACCTCAGCCTCAAGACGACGAGCCACAAGCCGCCGCCTGTTTTCAAGCCCCGGCATACCGAGCGCATGGAACTCCCGAAGTGGCTGGAGACCGAGGTGTCCAAGCACTGGCGCATTAACGTGATCCAGGTCGCCGCGAACGACATGCTGCTCGCGTACCTGGGGCTCACGCGCGAAGAGGCCATGGGCATGGAGAAGCGGCCCCTCGTTCCCGGTGCCGGCACGGTCGAGGACGCCATGGAGGGCCTGCGACGCGTCCTCAGGACCTGGGGCGGGATGGTCGCCCAGGCCGACGCCGAGCTCGACGGTGCCCTGCGCGAGTCAATCGTCTGGGCCGGTCAGGCCCTCCGGGCGCACGGTTATGAGGCCTTCGTCATCGCCGCCGGCATCCCCCACGTCATCATCGATGGCCTGCGCTCGCACGAGGGGACCGTGACGCTCCGAGCCACGCTGGCGAACGAGATCGAACACCTCGATTGGATAATCGCGCAGGCCAGCGCCGGGACCAGCGCCGCCGCCTAACGGGGGTTGTCCGTTGCAGGGGATGACGGCCCGCTAGCCGGGCCATGCCGCCCGCCCTCGCCATAGCCTTCATCGACGCCCTGCCGGCAGCCATCGCATCGTGGCGCCCGACCTTCGTCGTCTCCCTCCATTCCCCATCCCGGCCCATGACACGCCCATGGGCCGGCCCATGGCTGCCCATCGTCGGCCATGACCGCGAGGCCATGGCCTCCATGGGGAGGACCATGGGCCCCATGCTGTTCCGCGTAGGCATGCCGCGCGCCGCCATGGGGCATGCCCGGCCCATCGCCTTGCCCATGCCGTTCCATGTGTCCGCACTTGTCAAGGCCATGAAAGCCCATGGGATGGCCCATGGGGACGCCATGGGAAGCCATGGGGCGAGGCTGCTTACCTATTGTCACGCAGGCCCGGAGCGCGACCCAACCATGACTGTACTGACGGCCCGTCCGCAGCCAGCGTTCGTTCCTTGCCCAGAGGGCTGGCATGATCACCACCAGGAGCCAGTCCCACCCTACTAACCGAAGCCTCGTACATTCTTGCAGGCCTCGTCGAGCAGATGCCGGATGAAGTCTACCTCGACGACCCCGAGCCCGTCGGCGCGCCCGAGACCGGTTCGGCATGCATCGCTCGTGAGCGCCGGAACGCCGCCGAGCGCAAGCGGGCCGAGCGTCCCCGGAGGCGTGCCAAGGGCATCCCTAAGCCGCGCCTATTAGACGCCGCCATCGCCACGGCCTGCTCAGACCTCAGCCGTCAAGGCGGCCTTCGCGATCGCGTGAACAAACAGAAGAGCTACGAGGGCGTCGCCTACGCCCTCGCGGATCTCGTCGGACACGCCATGGAGACGTTCGTAGAGCACCGAGTGTGAAGCAGAGCCAAGCCAAGGCCGCGCTAATGGCTCGCCCCCGGCTAACTTAGAAGGCCTGAAAGGCCACGCTCGCCTCGGCGCGTAGGAAGGCCCGTCAGCAATCGCTGTCACTGGCGCAATTCTTGTTCCAGACCGGAGCCGACAGTTGCGCATATCTGATGTCAGAAGGTCCTGACACAAGCTGCTGTGCAACTCAGAGCGCCGGAAGGAACATGCCAGCAAATCCTGACACGTCACCTTGCTTGGGACGGACGCGCGTCAGACAAACGCTGAGGTCGCTGCCAGAAAATCCTGACTACCGCTGCCGCGCCAACGAAAGTTCGTGACCCTCGCTGTCAGAAATCGCGGACAGCACCGGCAGCGTCTGATGCTTCACGGAAGCGAGAGGGTGTGACGCCGCGTTCTTTGATCGGCTGCGCTTCCGGAGAAGCGTCAAGGGGTGGGTCGCTCAGAGATAGAGCTAGCTGAATTCCTTCCCTATACCGCTCGGCTACTTCGCGTAGCCTCTCAATATGTTTGGAAGGCGGCGTTCCTCGAAACTGCATAGTGTTCGGATCCGTCTCCTCCCAGCGTCGAAGTTGCTTCTGATCGACTCCAAGCTCACTGGCTGCGCGACCGTGCCAAGTCGATCCCCAAATAGCTGTAGCCAAAACGCGCATCTGAACGATGGCGGGCAAGCGCGGAGCTCGCAGCAGCGGAGGTTGATATCTGGTCGCGCGTATCAGACCAAAGTACGCGTGCCGATTGATGTCGTCTGCAGTCTCGTGGTCATCAGTGACTGACCCATTCTTCAGCCATCTTAATCCCCCCATCCAGTCAACCATGTCGAGTTGGCCTGGGAGAAATTCGGTCTGCACCCGTGGCTTGCTGGGCTTCTTCGCCATCACCTACGCCTAAAAAATCTGGATCGACGTTCTACAGCAGCGGCTATGGGGCACCGAGTCGGAAAGAGGTGGACGGTTAAAAGAAGTCTGCGAGGCGCGATGGCTGAGCTTCTTCGAGACAGCCTCGGAGGCCGACGTCACCATGTAAAGGCGCTTCCGCGTTAGATTCTGCATCCAGTCCCTCGGTATCGTCGGCACGCGTTGCACCACCGCAATGTCCTGCGGACGAATTGGGCACAGGCGACGGAAGAGCTTACCCAGGCCTCAAACGTGGCCGAGGCGGTCTGGCGCGTGGCAACCTATCCGACTTCCCTGATGCGCCTGCCGGCCGGCACTGATGCGGTCGCCTGGGCGGCGCCCTAATACGAATCCGCGAACGCCTGATTCGGCTACATGTCTGAGTGGAAGCGGACTGGCAGATATGACATTCACCTCAATTGTTCAGCAGGACATGCCGGCATGGCCGGAACTGGCCGAAAGCAGCTGGTCCGCTTCCAAGCAGAGCCGTCAAAAGAGCGGACGGCCTCCTATCGATCCAACACAGTCGCCTATGCAATTAGGGGCGCATCCCGTAAGCAGCCATTCGCTGCTTACAACGAGTTTCCTGCCGAAGATTGGCTAAGAGCCCGTCCGGTAAGGGTCTGAGGCGGGGTTGAGTGGCCGGGATGGCGATGATTCCAGGAGGGTGCTGAAGCCTGACCTGGAAGCGCCATGTGGACCCCGACCACCCGGCGGCAGCATAGCCGCGTGGGCCTTCGCTATGAAACCGACCTGACCGACGCCGAGTGGGCGGTGATCGAGCCACTGATGCCGAGGCCAGCGCCCTGTGGCCGGCCTCCGCTCTGGACGACACGGGAGGTCCTGAACGCCATCTTCTACGTTCTGAGGGGTGGGATCTCCTGGCGGTTGATACCCAAGGATCTACCGCCGCGCTCGACCACGTTCGGCTACTTCAGCCGCTGGCGCGACACAGGGCTGTTTGGCCGGATCAACCACCACCTGGTCATGGCCGATCGCGAACGAGTCGGACGGGAAGCCTCACCGTCTGCCGCGGTCCTCGACAGCCAAAGCATCAAGACGACGGAAAGCGGCGGCCCGCGCGGCTACGATGCTGGCAAGAGGGTCAAGGGGCGCAAGCGGCAAGCGCTGGTCGACATGGACGGGCGCGCGCTCGTCCTCGATCCTCAGCCTGCCGACGTCCAGGACCGCGACGGAGCCGTGCCGGTGCTGCGCCTGTCGCGTCGGACCTTCCCGTTCATCGCCAAAGCCTTCGCCGATGCAGGCTATGCCGGCAACAGACCGGCTACCGCCACGATCATCACGGTCGAGATCGTGCGCAAGCCGCCCCATCAAGTCGGCTTTGCCGTGCATCCACGCCGCTGGGTGGTCGAACGGTTCTTCGCCTGGATCAGCCGCAATCGCCGCCTCTGGAAGGACCCAGAGGCGACTCTCGCCTCGGCCAGAGCATTCCTCTACGCGGCAGCCGTCATGATCCTCGTCAGGCGACTGGCCCGCTCAGCCTGACTTCTCGGACGGACTCTTAGCGTTTCGCACGTCGGTGAAGACGGCATCGATATCAGGCCTCTTGGCCATGATCCTCAGGGCTTGGGTGTACGTCCACCGGAGCCGGTCGCAACTGAAGCGGCTCGCCTTATGGAGGACTTCGAGAGCCACCCCATCGTCTGGCGGGTCAGCGGCAGGGCCGGGGCCGTGGCGCGGGGCGGACGGTGGTGAGGCCGTGGCTCAGGCTCACGGTCTTTGGGTAGCCGTGCCCTTGGAACGAGGGCTTGCGGCTCCTAGAGCTGTCTTCCGCATCCGCGTGAGTTCGTGCACGCACTGTGCCAAATCAGGGAAACGCGGTGCGATCCCAGCGACCGTTCACTCCGGGGTGGCGACGTCGAGAGAGAAGAGTCCGACCTGCACCTCCTCGGCGAGCTTGATGCCGACCTAGCGCGTTTTGAAGGTCGAGGGGGAATGGACCGCCTTTCGGACATCCCGCACTCCCTCCGCGAGGAGGCCATCGACGGCCTGCGCGACGTCCTCCCTGGCCCGCAGCCTTAGGCTCGGGAGGTCCACGCCGTAGAGGGCGTGCATCTGCAGCGGCATAAAAACCCGCTCGACGAACCGGGTCGCGGCCGGCGTCGCCGCGACGAGCATCTCCGGGGTATGCCCCTGGCCCGCGATAATTTCCGCCAAGGCCGATACGCATCCGCCATAGCCGATCCGATAGGTGGCCAGCGCCATCTCGGGAAACCGCGTAACTTCGGCGATGGTCAGTCGCATGAGCGCGATCACGTCCGGTACGAAGATCTCGTCGGCGAGCAGCATGGCGACGCCAAGCAGGTTCTCCCTGGAGACGCCTCCGTCCGATGCGGCCGAGATTCGGGCGACGGACTGGGCGACTCGGCGGCGGACCACCGCCTCGTACAGGGCCTCCTTGTTCCGGTAGCGCGCGTAGAGGGTTGCCTTCCCGGCTTGCGCCTCCTCGGCCAAGCCCTCGAAGGTCGTTCGGTCGAAGCCGTGGGACAGAAACAGGCGCGTCGCTACGTTGAGCACCCGCTCTTCGACTTCGCCGGCTTGGTCGGCGCGCGGCCGACCGCGGCGCCCAGAGAGGACGGCGCCGACCGCCTGTGTGGCCACCTTGCGCAAATTAAGCTCCTCCTAGCTGGAACAATACGGCGGCACTCCGCCTTCACAAAATGAACGCGTGCGTTCTTTTTCCTCTTCAATGCAGGAGTTGGCCGATGGCCGAGCAGGATTACGAGCAGTGGTACATCCAGGGTCTCCAGGCGTTGAAGAGCGCCGACGAGCAGGGGAAGGAAGCCGCGAAGGCGGCCACGAAGGACCTGAGCGATCCTGAGCTCCGCAAGATCGCCGAGGAGGGTTCCGCGACGGCCGCGCGCCATGCCGAGACCATCACGCGCCTCCTGCATGAGGCGGGCGGGCAGCCGAGCAACAAGCCCAACAAGATCATGGAGGGCATCCGGGCCGGCACCATCGACGTCATGGCCGCCGCCAACGACCCAGCCGTGAAGGACGCCAGCGGCGTCGCATCCGCCCAGATCTCGCTGCACTACTACATCGCCGCCTACGGCACGCTCGCCGCGACCGCCAAGCACCTAGGCCGCGAGAAGGAGGCCGCCGAGCTCAAGCGCATGACCGACGAGATGAAGGCGTTCGACGAACGCTACACCAAGGCGGGCGAGGCGCGCGCGAATAAGCAGGCCAGCCAGTAGGCCTTACGCAGCCGGCGTCGTCCGGAGGGGCCAGTAAGACGGTCTCAGGCCACCGGCGTCGGCAATTAGGACATAGGGATCGCAGGGGGACTTCCCCCTGTGGTGCGACGGCCGGTCGTCTTTCCGCCCCCTCAGGTCGCCCGGCCGTCAACACTGCTCGCACCGGCTTGCCAGGTCGACCCCGGGGTCCCTGCAGGGGCGGTCAGCTGCTCTTAGTAGCCGCGAATGACATCAAGCGCCGAACGCATCTTGTTCGGTGTCCACTAACCCCTACAGCGAGAACGCCAAGGGCCGCCATTTCCTGGACGCCCTAACCGCCTCGCTCAAGGACAAGGCCAAAGTTGCCCACGGCACCGCCGAGTGGTTGGTCAAGCTCGCCTGAGAAGCGCAACCGCGAGGTCCCGTCCGTCGACGCCGGCGGGCGGCAGCCGTTCACGGATGACTAGGACATGCTCGCGACCGGTGGGTCGCCTGATTGGAGTACACATGCCGAACCCGTTCTGCGCCGCGATCCTACTCGCCTTCGAGGCGCAACGGGTCATCGAGTTACGATTGGTGCGCATCGCGTGGGGCGGGGCGCAGGCGCAGGCCGAGATATTCTCGATGGTTGGCGAGAAGGTGGTGGCCGCGATGGAGGCCGCCAACACGCTGCTGGCCGGGGGCTCGCAAGGCCAGGTTATCTCCCGATACCGCGAAATCGTGGCCGACAACACGCGACGCCTGACAGACTAACTCGAACGGGCTGAACAGCTTGAATTCTCAATCTCTTAGCGTCAGACGCTCGCCGGGGCCGGCCGAATCTTTGGCCGACGTGCTGTGACTGCCCGCAGGACCTTGCCCGCCTTCTCGGCCGAGTAGGGCTTGCGCAAGAACTCGAAGCCTTGGGCGCCCTCCCGGGCCAGCACATGGCTGTAGCCGGAGGTGAGAACCACCGGCATCTCGGTGTATAAATCCCGCAGCCGCCGGGCCAATTCGATGCCACCCATGCCCGGCATCACCACATCCGACAGCACCGCATCGAACCGGAACGGCACCGCCTCGATCTCCGCCAGCGCCGCCTCGGCCGTCTGGTTCAGCACACTGCCGTAGCCCAGGTCGTGCAGGATCGGCGTGCAGAACCGGCCAATCTCGACGTGGTCCTCGACCACCAGGATGGACTTGTCTCCATCCTCCAGCGCCTGCCCGTTGAGCTGGGCGGCAATTAACTCCTCGCCGGGGCCGCCTCGTCTTGGGGCAGGTACAGGGTGAAGGTGCTGCCCCGCCCGACGACGCTGCACACGTCCACGTGGCCACCGGATTGGTTGGCGAAGCCGATGACCTGGGACAGCCCCTGACCGGTTCCGCGGCTGACCTCCTTCGTGGTGAAAAACGGCTCGAAGATCCGGGCGAGCTGCTCCTTCGCGATGCCCAAGCCGGTGTCGGTGACGGCGACCGCCACGAACGAGCTCGGCGAGTCGGCTTGGCCCCGGTTGCCCGGCTTCGGCGCGCCGTAGGTCATGGCGATGTAGTCAGCGTGCCTTCCCCCTTCATGGCATTGAGTGCGTTCACCGCGAGGTTCACCAGCACGGTCTCAAACTGGATGGGGTTCGCGCGCACCAAGCGAGCGCTCCACGACAACGCCATAGCCGAGAGCTTCTTCTCGACCCTCGCATGCGAGCTGCTCTATTGCCGCCGCCTCCGCTCTCAGCCCGAGGTTCGGATGGCGGTGTTCAACTACTTTGAGGGCTTCTACAATCCGCTGCGTCTTCCCTCGGTGCTCGGCTATTGCTCACCCATTGCCTTCGAGCAAAAAATCGAATTGGACAGGTCCAGCTCGACCTTGATCGAGCAAGCCCCCCTAACCGTCCATCTAACCGGGGCAATCCCAGTTCAACGCGTCGGCACTGGTTCCGCTGACTGCGTCCCCCGAGAAGCGGCCGTCGGCCAGCAGGGTGTCCAGCACACCCCCATGTGTACGCGCCGTAGGATCCGCCGCCTTGAAGCGCGAGGCAGAGCGGTCGCTGGTGGGACGCCATGGGGGTTCTTCGTGGTCAGATCCAAGTCTTGGCGTCGACGCCGTGATCGGGCCGTCGGTGCCCCTCCGGTCGCCACGCACCGCCGGCCCAGTCCGGGCTGCGGCGTGGCGTCGAGGAATGGCGCTCGACCGGCCTGCGGGAGGGGGCGAAGCGCGAGTCAGTCAATGCATCGCACCTTCGAGGAACGAAGGCGGGACTTCGTGGTATTGGCGTGGCCGGTCAGTCCTCCACTCCCCCCGTCACGGTACGACGGGTGCTCCGCCCTGGCGCGGCCGAGGGCATGATCGCGGCGCCGGAGGCGACGACACCCGCGACCATCCGAAGTTCTGGCGACTGACGGGGGTCGTCCGCTATCCGTTCCGCCTCGACCTGCAGGCGAAGGTTGCAGGCCTTGGACGGGAGACCATCGTTCGGGGTGCAGGCGTCGTGCCGGGCACACGCGGCGTCCAGGGCGTCGACCGGAGCCAGGGGGGCGTTATTGCCCGGGCCACAATAGTTGCCGTGGATCAAGAGGGTTGGACGAGCGGGTGCGGTTCCAGACTGGGCTACGCACGGGATCACGAAGCCCGCGGCTAGGAATATTGAGGTAGCGATCCGAGTGAACATGATGGGTCTGCTCTGTATGGTCGCGCCCCCTCAGGCGTGACGCCGACTGCCTTCACGGGTGACGCAGGGCCGTCCCGCGCATGCAGCCAGCTCGTCGATGTTCCCCGGTCCCTCATCGGCCGAGGGCCCCGTCGTGCACGACGTCCGTGAGCGGGATGCCCACCTTGGCCAGGGACAGGGGCGGCGTCCGTCCGACCGGGAAGGTCGTCTCCCAGCCGCCGCCGAGCGCCTTCGACAGCGCGACGAAGTCGGTCGAGATAGCGGCCGTCGCCTGGGACAGGCTGGTCTCGGCTTGGAGCACCGTCTGTGAAGCCTGGAGGACGGTCGTGAAGATTTCGACGCCCTGGACGTATCGCGCCCGCGACAGGGCGAGGGCTTGGCGCGCATCGGCCACCTGCCTGGCCAGACGCGCTCGGCGGGCCTCGTCGCCGCGTAGAGCGGCGAGGGCGTTGACGACGTCGTGCCAGCCCTGGAGCACCGCCTTCTGGTAGGCAATGGCCGCCTCCTGTTGCCGGGCGCGCTGGAGCACTAGGTTCGACTTGAGCCGCCCGCCCTCGAACAGCGGGATGGAGATCGAAGGGCCGATGTTCATGTACTGGAGCGACGAGCCCCGGAAGAGCTTGCCCGGGTCGACCGAATTCACGGTCGGGCTTCCGGTCAGCGTAACGCTTGGGAAGAACTGCGCTTCCGCGACACCGATCTCGGCCACGGCCGAATGCAGGTTGGCCTCGGCCCTGCGGATGTCGGGCCGGCGCATGACCAGGCTCGACGGCACACCGATGGGTATGCGCGGGGGCACGGGCGGGATCGAGGGGCCGGCGACGAGTTCCTGCGAGAGCGCCAGCGGCGGTTCGCCGAGCAGCAGAGAGATCGCGTTGATTTGCTGGATCTCCTGCTGCTGGAGCTGCGGCAGCTGCGCTTTGATCGCCTCGACCTGCTGTGCCGCACTGGACGTATCGAGTCCGGTGACCAATCCCTTCTGCTGACGCACCCGGACGACGTCGAGGATCTGCTCGTTGACCCGGATGTTGGCGAGGTCGATCCGGATGAGCTCCTGGGTGCCCCGCAACTGCACGTAGGCTCGCGCGAGTTCGGCCTGGCCGGAGATCAGCGCGTCGCGCCTCGCTTCCGCGGAGGCGTCCGCCTGGGCCTCTGCGGACTCGACCGAGCGCCGGACCTTGCCCCAGAGGTCGAGTTCCCAGGAGGCGTCGAAGCCCAGCGTGTAGCTCTCGAAGCCGTTGGTCAGCGGCGCCGTCAGGTTGCCGCTGGAAGCGCCGCTGCTTCCGCCCGTCAGGCTGCCGAGCGAGTTGGAGAGGAGGCCGATGGTGCCGTTCTTGCTGAACTGCTGCCGGTAGGCGCTGCCTTGCCCGTTGAGGGTCGGCAGGCCCGCGGCAGCGGCGGTATTGATCTGGGACCGGCTCTGGAACAGCCGCGCGGTGGTGGTCTGAACGTCGAGGTTCTGGGCCGCCAGACGGTCCTCAAGTTGCGCCAGCACGGGATCGCGGAAGGCGAGCCACCACGCAACGTCCGGTTCGGCGTCGATGGTGCGTGCCAGGAGTCGCCGTGGCGTCGGCGCGACGAGGCCGGTGTCGAGATAGTCGCCCGCGTCTGCGAGCGGCGTCGCAAGCGGGGCGAAGTCGGGCCCGACCGTGCATCCGGCAAGGCCGAGCAGGCCGGCCGTGATCATCGCTCGGCCGCGTCGGCCGAGGTATCGGGAGAGCGTCATGTCAGTGTCCCCCGCCGCCTTCGCCTTGCGCGGTCTTGGCCGAGATCAACAGGCATAGGGGTACGACGAGGAACGCCAGGACCGCCGCGTACTGGTACACGTTGCCGTAGGCGAGCACTTGGGCCTGCTTCGTGAAGGTCTGGTAGGTATGCGCGACAGCCTGCTGGTGCACCAACGACGCCGCCCGCCCAAGGGACCGGAGCGTGTGCTCGCTTTCCTGAATTAGCAGGTTGTAGCCGTGGCGTAGGGGCGTCATGAACGACGAGAGATGGGCTTGGTCGGCCTGCGTTCGTTCCGTCACCGCGGCGGTCGAGAGGGAGATCCCGACGGAGCCGAACACGTTGCGGAACATGGAGAACAAGGCGGATCCGTCGCTGCGGTAGCGGTCCGGCAGGGTCAGGTAGGCGATCGTGGAGATCGGCACGAACAGGAAGGCGAGTGGCGCCGTCTGCAGCGTGCGCATCCAGACCAGTGTCCGAAAGTCGACGTCGGGAGCAAGAAAGCTTGAATAGAACATCGCGGCGCCCGTGAAGGCGAACCCGAACATGATGATGTAGCGGGTCTGGACGAACTTCATCGCTACGGCGACGACGGGGATCAGGAAGATGACCGCGATGCCTCCCGGCGACAAGATGAAGCCGGAATCAAGCGCCGTGTAGCCCAGCACCTGCTGGGCGAAGTTAGGAGTAAGGACGGATCCGCCATAAAGCAGTGCCCCGACCGCACCGATGAGCAGGCAGCCGACGGAGAAGTTCCGGTCCTTGAAAACGTTGAGGTCTACGACCGGCTCGTCGGCGATCAGCAGCCAGCAGATCGCGCCGAAAATTCCCAGGAATGCGATGACGGCCATTATCCGGATGAAGGACGAGCTGAACCAGCCGTTGACCTCGCCACGGTCGATCATGACCTGCATGCAGCCGATGCCGATGACGATGAGCGACAGGCCGACGTAGTCGAGGCCGCGGGCGCGCTTCTTCTTCTCGTCTGGTGGGTCCTGAACGAGGTATGCGTTGACGAAGAAGGTGAAGATCCCGACCGGCACGTTGATGAAGAAAATCCAGCGCCAGGTCGAATGCTCGACGAGGTAGCCGCCCAGCGTCGGCCCGAGGACGGGGGCGACGACGGTCGCCACGGCCGTGACGCCGAAGGCGGCCCCGCGCTTGGCCGGCGGGAAGGTGTCGAGGATGATTGCCTGCTGGCTCGGCTGCAGGCCGCCGCCGAAGAAGCCCTGCATCAGGCGGAAGACGATGATCTGCCCAAGGCTCTGCGAGATGCCGCACAGGAACGACGACACCGTGAACATGCCGATGCAGATCAGGAAGTAGCGCTTGCGTCCGATGGTGTCGGACAGCCAGCCAGCGATGGTCAGCACAATACCGTTGGCGACGAGGTAGGCTGTCAGGGTATAGGTCGCCTCGTCGTTCGAGGCCGCGAGCGAGCCGGCGATGTAGGGCAGCGCCACGTTGACGATGGTGGTGTCGAGCACCTCCATGAACGCCGCCAGCGTGACCGCGATGGCGACGAGCCAAGGGTTGTGGGCGGATTTTCGACCGTTCGAGGCGTCGCTCATTTGAGCATCACCGTCGGTACGACGCTGATGCCGAGCGGCAGCGGCTCGTCCTTCTTCAGACCGCCGTCGATGACGATCTTCACCGGCACGCGCTGAACGATCTTGATGAAGTTGCCGGTGGCGTTCTCGGCCGGGAAGGCGGAAAACTTAGAGCCGGAGCCGCGCTGGATCGAATCCACGTGGCCCTCCAGATCGAGGTCGGGGTAGGCGTCGATGGCAATCTTGACCCGTTGCCCGGGGCGCATGCCGTCGAGTTCAGTCTCCTTGTAGTTGGCCGTCACCCAGACGTCGGTGGTGACGAGCGACATCACTTGCTGGCCGGCTGACAGGTAGTCGCCGGCGTTGACGTTGCGCTTCGTGACCCAGCCGTCCTGAGACGCGCGCACCACGCTCCACTCAATGTTCAGGTCAGCCTGCTCGACTTGCGCCTTGGCCTGTTCGGCCTGGCCCTTAAGCTGGTCGACCTGCTGCTCGGACTGACCGATGTTCTGCTGAACCGGCATGGCCTGGACGAGGCGCGCCTGCGCCTGCTCGACCTGTGCCTTAGCCTGCTGGTAGTTCGCCGCGGTAGTGTCGACGTCCTGCTGAGTCGTGGCGAGCTTCGGCAGGCTCCTCTGACGGTCGTAGTTCGCCTGCTGCAGGGCGAGGTTGGCCTTGGCCGAGTCGAGGTTGGCCTGTGCGAGCTGGAGCGCGGCGGGAAAGTTCTTCCTGGCGATCTCGACGCCGAGCTTCTGGTTGGCGACCTGCGCGTTGCTGGCGTCGAGTTGGCCCTGGGCCTGCTCGCGGCTGAACCTGAACTGCCGCGGGTCAATGCGGAAGAGCGGATCGCCCTTGCGGACGAACTGGTTGTCCGTGACATCCAGGGCGATGACCTGTCCGGCGACCTGCGGGGCGACGTTGACGATATTCCCGTCGGTGTAGGCATCGTCGGTGCTAATCTTCCCGCGCGTCGAGAGCCAGTAGTACAGGCCGCCGCCGGCGAGCAGCAGTAGGACCACCGCCGCGATGCCGATGACGAGCGGCCGTCGTTTCCTCCGAGCTCGCTTGTCGCCTTCGGCTTCGTCTTTGCCCGCCCCGGAGCCTTTGCGGTCGTCTTCATCGTCTTCCCTGTCCGATCCGGAGCCTTTCCGGTCGTCCTGCCCCTCCGCCTCGTCGCGGTCGCGTCCGTTATTGGAACGAATGTCGCGTCGGTCCTCGTCGCCGCGGCCCCGGCGACGAGGCTCGTCGTCCCGGTATTCCTGCCCGGATCGTTCGTCACGGCGTCGGCGGGATCGGTCCCCATCCGAGTGTGAGCGGCTCTCTACACGGCCGCGCCACGCATCGGCATCCTCAAGGCGGCGGTCTTCGTACCGGGACCGGGTGCGGTCCAAAGAGCCGATGTCGAGCACGTCACGTCGATCCGAGGGCCCTCTCGACGGTGCGTACGGGCCGTCCAGGTCGTCTGCGCGCATGTGGGGAGATCACCCTTAACCTTCGCACGGCAACCGGCGAGACGACCTGTACGTTTGCTGCCATGACGGCGTGATGCATACGAACCGAACGTTTCGTTTCTTTTCTGGAAGATGATGCCGATGTCAAGCGAAACGCCCGGTTCAGGCAAGCGATCATGGGTTCGTGTTTCGCGTGGTGAGGAGCGGCGCGGCGAGATCGCGGAGGTCGCGGAGCGCGTGTTTCTCAAGCACGGCTTCGCAGAGACGACGATGCGGTTAGTGGCGGTCGAGGCCGGCGCTTCGACTGAGACGGTGTACCGTCACTTCGGCTCCAAGGACGAGATGTTCATCGAGGTGGTGGGCAATCGCACCCAGGAACTTCGCCAGCGGATCGAGACCGACCTCGAAAGTACGGGGCCACTCCCGACCGTCCTGGAATCTGTCGGTATGAGCCTCTTTGGGGCAATGGTCATGCCGGAAGTGTCGGCGCTAGGGTGCATCATCGTCGGCGAAGTGCCCCGCAATCCCGCGCTCGGCGAGGCGTTCTACGCGATGGCGCCTGGCCGGACGCTCGCCAAGCTGACCTCGTACCTTACGGATGCTCGGGCCCGCGGCGATTTCATCGGGGACGACCCGCAGCTCGCTGCGAACATGTTCATCGGACTGATCATGGGGAAAATCCTGCCGGTTCGCCTCTTCATTCCGCACCTGGACGACTCCAGCCCTGAGCAGATCGAACGCCACGTCGGCGAGGCCGTGCGGATCTTCCTCAGCGTCTATCATCGAGGTGGGGCCGGAGGCGGCGGGGCGAAATGACCGTTCACTCGGGCTTTGCGGCTGCCATGGCTTCACCTTGCTCATCGGGGAGCCTCGCCATCTTGGGGCCCGTCCGGTGAGGATCTGAGGCGGGGTTGAGTGGCCGGGATGGCGATGATTCCAGGAGGGCGCCGAAGCCTGACGTGGAAGCGTCATGTGGACCCCGACCACCCGGCGGCAGCATAGCCGCGTTGGTCGTCGCCATGAAACCGACCTCACCGACGCCGAGTAGGCGGTAATCGAGCCACTGATGCCAAGGCCAACGCCTGTGGCCGGCCTCGCCTCTGGACGACACGGGAGGTCTTGAACGCCATCTTCTTCGTTCTGGGAGGTGAAAGCTCATGGCGGTTGATACTTAAGGATCTGCCGCCGCGTTCGACGACGTTCGGCTACTTCAGCCGCTGGCCTGACACAAAGCTGCTCGGCCGGATCAACCACCGCCTCGACATGCTTGATCGCGGGCGGATAGGACGGGAAGCCTCACCGTCCGCCGCGGTCCTCGACAGCCCAAGCATCAAGACGACGGAAAGCGGCTGTCCGCGCGGCTACGATGCCGGTAAGAGGGTCAAAGGGTGCAAGCGCCAAGCGCTGCTCGACATGGACGGGCGCACGCTCGTCCTAGATCTTCAGCGTGCCGACGTACATGACCGCGACGGGGCCGCGCCGGTGCTGTGCCTGTCGCGCTGGACCTTCCTGTTCATCACCAAGGCCTTCGCTGACGCCGGCTATGCCGGCGACAAGCCACATGGTCACCCGCCGGGCCAACAAGGCGCCTCCGGACCAGGGTGGCTGGAACATCTTCTGCACCGATTGGTCCGGCTTCGACATGCTGAACCCGGCGGTAGAGCAGGTGCTGCGCTGCGGCGGCGTGCAGACGGGCTTCTTCGGCTGGCCCGACCTCCCGCAGATCGAGGCCATGCGTGGGGCCTGGATCGAGGCGCCGGACGAGGACGGCCGCCGGAAGATCGCCCACGATATCCAGGCGCTGGCGATGCAGGAGGTGCCCTACCTGCCCCTCGGCCAGTATCTCAGCCGGACTGCCTATCGGGACGATCTCCGGGACGTGGTCAAGAACCTGTCCGTGTTCTGGAACGTGCGGCGAGCGTCCTAGAGGTCTACTGAGCGTGACGAAGGCGACGGTTCTCGCCGGATAGATGCTGGGCGTTCGTGCTCGTCAGAAGAGCGGGCGATACGGCTAAGGCCGTCGGCTTTCTGGCCTTTCCGGCCCAAAAGCAGAAGGTCGCGTTTCCACTCCGAGCGGTCGTACCGATCAGAGCCGAAGCCATCAGGAACTGGTATCAACGAGCAGCCAGCGTAGCTCCTGAACGCCGCGATCCACTGCCTTCCAGGGCTAACCGGCTTAGCCGAGCCGCACCGGATTGCCGTGATATCACTCGCTGATCACACCACCTTTGTTCTCTCCAATCTCTTCGATGGTATCGTTCAGAGGAAGACGAAACGGCTCAGAACGGCCGGTCTGATATCGACCCAACTGCGCCGTAGAAGCAGTCCGACGTCGTTCTCGAAAGCAGACATCGAAACTGGGCTCGCGCCGCCAAGGTACTCTTATGAGTGTTCGCCTTCCGAACTAGCGCCCCCCACTCGATCAATCCACAGTCTGCATCTGGACGACACTGCCGAGTTCACCGGGCTTGCCCGAGACCACCACGAGGTAGCGCCGGCTAGCGCCGGCATCCGTGCGGGTGACCTGTCGGATCGGACCGATCGCGTTGACGATGGCCGCGCCGGCCGGGTTGGTCATGAAGGCGGCGAGCGGCTCCAGGCCGGTCGCTCCCTTCGGATCGGCGGCGAGCGCCAGCACGAAGGGCATCTTCGGGGGCAGTCCCGTGACCGCGGCCTGCAGCGTCTGCAGCACGCCCTGGTCGAACAGGGTGACCTGCGTCGCCGGCTTGCCATCGGAACCGGCGAGCGTCAGCGCGCTGGTCTTGCCGGCGGCTCCCAGCGGCTGGAGGTTCTGCTTTCCGTCGCCCTCCGGCACGGCGTTCGGGACGTAGGCGACGCCCTGCGGACCCTGCCCGACCGGCACCTCAGCGATCACCGTGTTCGACGCGGTGTCGATCACCGCCGCCGTGTCGGCGTTCTCCAGGCCGACATAGACGCGGCTGCCGTCGCCCGAGGGCCAGAGCCCGTGCGGCAGGGCGCCGGTCGCGATGGTGGCGACCTGAGAGAAGTCGTCGGTGCGGAACACCTTGACCTGGTTCAGGCCGCCGATCGTCACGTAGGCGAACTGGCCGGCCTTGGTCGAGACGATGTTGACGTGGTTGGTGATCGGCCCGGTCTCGATCGTCTTCAGCGGCGCGAAGGGCGGACGCGCCGAAAACACCTGGGTGCGGCCGACATCCTTGAGGGTGAACCACACCTGCTTGCCGTCCGGCGTCGCGGCGATGTCGGGGCAGAACGGGCTCTCCTGCTTCACGCGGCCGACGATGGTGTGGGTCTTGGTGTCGATGACGACGGTCTCGGGGCTGAAGCTGGAGCAGACGTAGCCGTAGGTGCCGTCCGGCGAGAAGATCGTCATGCCGGGCCCGTTCGGTACGGTGATCCGGCGGGTCTCCTTGGCGGTGGCGGCATCGAGCACCGCGATATGGTCCTCGCCGCGCACGCTCACCCAGACCTCTCGGCCGTCCGGCGTGAAGAAGGCTTCGTGCGGCGAGCGGCCGACATAGGCGGTGTGGCGGACCGCGTTGGTCGCCGTGTCGATGAAGCTCACGGAGTTCGAACCGATCGAGACCGCGAGCAGGGTCCTGTGGTCCGGCGAGAAGCCCATGCCGTGAACCAGAAGCTGCCCGCGATAGAGCGGGCTCAGGTTCATCGGCGTCGGGTCGCCGAGCCGGATCACTCCGAGCAGGGTGTTGGCGGCGGGATCGACCACCGAGACCGTGTTGGAGAACTGGTCGGAAGTGTAGAACCGATCCTTGCCGCTAACCGGCACGTCCGGGGCGGACGCTGCGCCCGGGGCCTGCCCGGCAAGCGCCGGGCCGGAGAGCAGCGCGAGGGCGAGGATCGTCAGGGCGGTCTTCATCGGCGGGTCTCCGAGGGCATGGCGGCGGGGGCCGCACCGTGGTCGTGGGAATGGGCCGCACCAGTCGATGGCTGCGGCGCTTTGGGAAGTCCGGCGAGCGCACGGCGCATCACATCGATCTCCTGGCCCTGCTCGACGACGATTCCCTGCGCGAGGCGAAGCAGGACCGGATCCTTGCCGTAGAGCAGCTCCGCCTTGGCCATCGCGATCGCGCCCTCGTGGTGGGGGATCATCATCGCGGCGAAATCGCGGTCGGGATCGCCCGAGGGCGGAACCATCATGTCGGCGTGCATCCGCGTCATCGACTGCGCCATCATCGCGTCGAACGACGTCGACGACGCGGCCGGCGGCTCGCTGGCGGCCAGCGTCGGGCGCATCATCATCCGGCCGCCGACGAGGCCGCTCGCCATCAGCGCCGCCGTCACGGCAAATCCCAATGCTCCGCGCATGCGGCCTCCTCCCGATCCGGTGTCGATGGAAGGGATGCCAGAGGACCGGCTTTATTCCGCGGCGGGGCCGAAAAAGCGTTCACGCCGATGGGATCGCCTTTTTTCGTGTGTCCGCGGAATAAAGGCGCCCGTTCCGCATCCCTCCCGATGCGGTCATGCTCGACCGCGGGAGACTTCACCCATGCGCAATCTGCTGATCCGCACCGCCTTCGCGGCTGTCGCCTTCTCCGCCGTGGCCGCCCAGGCCGCCGCGCCCGCCATGACGGCCGAGACCGCCAAGGGGCCGGCGCTCGTGGATGCCAAGAACATGACCCTCTACACCTTCGACAAGGACATGGGCGGCAAGTCGATGTGCAACGGCCCCTGCGCCGCCAACTGGCCGGCCCTGACGGCGGCCTCCGGATCGGCGGCCTCCGGCGATTGGACGACGGTGACCCGGGACGACGGCACGATGCAGTGGGCCTACAAGGGCAAGCCGCTCTACACCTTCGCCAAGGACACCAAGCCGGGCGACACCACCGGTGACGGCTTCCTCAACGGTGCGTGGCACATCGCCAAGCCCTGATCGGTGAATGCCCGGATCGGCTCCTTCTGATTGGGACACGTCGTTGGACGAGATCGCCGCCCTGATCGAACCGCAGATCCCGGCCCTGCGGCGCTACGCGGTCGCGCTGCTTCGGGATCGCGAAGCGGCGGACGACCTCGTCCAGGACACCCTGGAGCGGGCATTGTCCGCTTGGTCCGGGCGTCGCCGCGACGGCGACCTGCGGGCGTGGTTGTTCACGATCGAGCGCAACCTGTTCCTGGCCGCCGTCCGGCGCCGGGGCCGGCGCGGCGCCGATCTCGGCGCGGAAGCGTTGGAGCAGGTGCCGGATCCGAGCGCCGACCCGGGGGCAGCTTTGGGAGCCCGCGACGTGCTCGCCGGGCTCGACACCCTGCCCGAGGAGCAGCGCTCGGTGCTGCTCCTCGTGGCGGTGGAGGACCTGTCCTATGCCGAGGCGGCACAGGTGCTCGGGGTGCCGCTCGGCACGGTGATGTCGCGATTGAGCCGGGCGCGCACGCGGATGCGCGGATTTCTGGAGACGGGCCGGACAGGCCTGCTGAGGAGGGTTAAATGAGCGGGGATCCGCGCCCGGTCGGCGAGGACGACCTGCACGGCCTGATCGACGGCCGCCTTGAACCGGAGCGGCAGGCGCTGGTCGAGGCGTGGCTCGCGGGGAACCCCGCGCGTGCGGCTGAAGTCTCGACGGACCGAGTTCTGCGCGAGCGCCTGCGCGCCCGCCTCGCGCCGATCGCCGAGGAGGCGATCCCGGCGCGACTGCGGGTGGCCAACATCCGCTCGCGACACCTGTACCCTGGCGCAAGCTGGTTCCCCATGGCGGCTGCGGCCGTGCTCTGCCTCGCGCTCGGCGGCGCCGGCGGCTGGGTCGGCCATGCCCTGCACGGTGTGCCCGCGGTGGCGGTGGCGGAGGCACCGGCGACGCAGGACGCGGTCGCAGCCTTCCGCACCTTCGTGGTCGAGGCGGTGCATCCGGTGGAGGTGCGCGCCGACGAGAAGCCCCACCTCGTGACGTGGCTCTCGAAGCGTCTCGGTCACGCGGTCGCGGCCCCCGACCTCTCGGCGCAGGGCTTCCGGCTGATGGGCGGGCGCCTGTTGCCGGCTGGCACCGAGCCCGCGGCGATGTTGATGTACGACGACGACCGCGGCACCCGGCTGACGCTCTACAGCCGCGTCGGTGACGGCGACGGCCGCACACTCTTCCGCTTCGCCCGCGAGGGCGACATCGCTGCCTTCTCCTGGGTCGATGGTGGCATGTCCTACGTCGTCACCGGCCGCACCGACGAGGCCCGGCTGCTCACCGTCGCGCAGGCGGTCGATGCGCAGGTCCGCGGCCTCGCGCCGGATCGTCGGCAGCCATGACCCTTGACCAGCTTCGCATCTTCGTGGCGGTGGCCGAGCGGCAGCACGTGACGCGGGCCGCCGAGGCGCTGAACCTCGTCCAGTCGGCGGTCAGCACGGCGATCGCCAACATCGAGGGGCGGCACGCGACGAAGCTGTTTCACCGGGTTGGCCGCGGGATCGAACTGACCGAAGCGGGGCGCGTGTTCCTCGTCGAGGCCCGCGCCGTGCTCGCCCGGGCCGAGGCCGCCGAACTTGTGCTCGCCGACCTCAGCGGCATGCGACGCGGGACGCTGGCGCTCTACGCCAGCCAGACCATCGCGAGCGATTGGTTGCCGCGCCACCTCGTCGCCTTCCGCCGCACCTACCCTGAGATCGCCCTGCGCTTGGCCGTGGGCAACACCACCGACGCCGCCGACGCGGTGCGCGCCGGGCAGGCCGAACTCGGCTTCGTCGAGGGGGCGTTGGACGACCCGACGCTTGCGAGCACCACCATCGCGCGGGACCAACTCGTTCTCGTGGTCGCCCCAAACCATCACTTCGCCGGGGCGACCGCCCTCGCACCCGAAGACCTCGCCGGGGCCGATTGGGTGCTGCGCGAGGCTGGATCGGGAACCCGCTCGGCCTTCGAGGCGGCGCTCACGGAGGCTGGCCTCGCCCCGGCCCAACTCCGGGTCACGCTCGAACTGCCCTCGAACGAGGCGGTGCGCGCCGCCGTCGAGGCCGGGGGCGGGGCCACCGTCCTGTCCGAGACCGTGGTCGCCGCCGCGATTCGGGCCGGGACCCTGGTGCGGGCGGCGTTCGAGTTGCCCAGCCGACCCTTCCGGGTGCTGCGCCACAAGGAGCGCTACCGCAGTCGGGCCGCCGACGCGCTGCTCGAACTCATCGCAACGTCGGATCCCGGATGAGCGAGCCTGCGAAACCCGTGCCCCCCCCGACGACCCGCGGGTGAGGCTCGCCAAGGACCGGACTCGGCGTCGGCCTGGCCGCTTAGCGCTTCCTGCGGGAGGTGCTGGCGGTCTGGCCGCCGAAGGTGCTGTCGCTGACGCTGATCGCCTCATTCTCCGGCGCCGTGTGGCGGGACCGGGCGATCCGGGCGCGACTCGCCCATGCCGAGATCCCGATGATGCCGCGCCTCCTCACCGTCGGGATCGCGGCCCTGCCGATCGCGATCTCGGTCCTCGCGGCCACCGCCCTGCTCCGGGCGTGAGGGTCATCAGGCGACGGTCACCCGCACCCGGTGCCAGGCGGCGCTGAGGTAGCCCTTGTAGTTCCAGGTGTCGTCGGGAGCGGCCGGCTGGGTCTGGCCGGCGGAATCCCAGGCCCGCACCGCGAGTTCGTGCTCGCCAGCGGTCAGCTCGCGCTCGATCTCCCAGAACGTCCAGGCGTAGGGCGCGTCGGCATCGCGCTCGATCCGGGCCTGCGCCCAGCTGCGGCCGCCATCCGTCGAGACGTCGACCCGGGCGACCGCGCGGTCGCTGGCGATGGCGTAGCCGCGGATCGCGTGCCGGCCGGCCTTCAACGCCGCGCCGCGGGCGGGCTCGCAGATCGCGCTGTTGAGCGGCATCGCCTCGATGGTGATGCCGTGGGCCGGCTCGGCGGTCTCGGCCGTCACGTCGGGCGGAAACAGCTTGTAGTCGTCGGCCTGCATCGGGTTGTCGGAGGGCCGGTCCTGCACCGTGATGCGGGCGAGCCATTTCGGGCTGCGGATGCCGGCAAATCCCGGCACCACCACGCGCAAGGGATGGCCGTGCTCGGGGGCGAGAGGCTCGCCGTTCATCGCGAAGGCAAGCAGCGTCTCGGGGGCCAGCGCCTTGGCGAGCGGGATTGAGGCGCCGAAGCGCGTGTCCGTGTCCGCGATCCGGTCGTGGCTCTCGAAGGCGACGTGGCGCCCATCATCCGCATCGATGCCGGCAGCGCACAGCACGTCGGCGAGCCGCACGCCGGTCCATTCCGCGTTGCCGATGGCACCGGGCGCCCACGGATCGCCGGAAACCGGCGCCACAGCCAGCATGTCGGCCCGGCGATTGCCGGCGCATTGCATCACCGCCGTGACGGTGACGGGCGCGAAGCGCGCCTTCAGATCGGCGACGGAGAGGTCGAGCGGCGCGGCGACCATCCCGTCTACGGTCAGGCGGTAGCCGTCGGCGTCGAGGTCCGGGATGTCGCCGTGGCTGCGGACGTAGAAGTCGGCCTGGTCGGTGAGGAACGCCGCCCGAAGGCGATCGAGCGGCGGCTCGGCGTTGTAGGGCGCCTTTCCGTGCACGATGAGGCGGTCCTTGCGCTGGAACAGGCCGAGCATGGGGTCTTTGTCCTGCGTTCGTGACGGGTCGACACCGGGAACGCGCCGGGAGCCGAGTAGGCACCCGACGCGCGACGCTTCACGGCTTCATCGTCGAAACCACCGCGTTCTTCGCGCGATCGACCACGGCGACGCTGAGATCGCGGTTGAGGACGTAGGCGCGGGCGTTGTCGGTCGAGAACGCGATGGCTTGGCGCGGCTCGTTCAGGCCGGTCACCGTGGCGACGACGGTGAGTGTACCGGTGTCGATCACCGAGAGCGAATTGTCCTTGAGGTTGCCCGAATAGACGAAGCGCCCGTCCGGGGTCAGCGCGGCGCCGTAGGGGTCTTTGCCCACCGTGACTTCGGACGTGACCTTGCGGGCGGCGACATCGACCACGCCAACGGTGTTGCGGCCGCTGTTGGCGGCAAACAGCGTCTTGCCGTCCTTGGTGATCGAGATGGCGCGCAGCTTGTCGAACCCGGCGATCTCGCCGGTGATCTTGTTCGTGGCGGTGTCGACCAACGTGATCTTGTCGCCGAGGAAGTTCGTCACGAACACGGTCTTGCCGTCGGGCGACAGCTTCACGCCCTGGCGCGGCTGCGCGAAGCCGGGGATCACGGCCTCCGCGAGCATAGTCTTGGTGTCGAACACGGTCAGCGTGCTCGCGGCCTCGTTGTTGACGTAGAGCTTGCCCCCGTCGGCCGAGAGCACGGTGCCGAAGGCCCCTGGCCCGGCGGCGAGAATGCCGACCTCCTTGCCTGTGGCGGTCTCGTAGATCGTGATCCGGCCGGTGCCGCTGTCGGAGACGTAGAAGCGGGTGCCGTCCGGTGCGAACACGATGTTGCGCGGCGTCACGAAGCCGTCGAGGCGGCGCAGCACCGTCCCCTTGGCGACATCGTAGACGATGACGGCGCTCTCCTCGCTGTTCGACACCGCGGCGACTGTGCCGGCAGCGTTCAGGGCCAGCGCGTTGTTCTTGATCGCGCCGTCGAAACCGGCGGCGGATCCGGGCTGGCCCTGGGCGAGGAGCAAGGCAGCTCCGGCGAGGAGGGCGCGCAGGCTGGAACGGACATGGGTCATGAAGCGTGTCTCTCGGGCATGCGCCCTCGTCCGGCGGCCTGGGGCCGGCCGTGCGGGCGGGTTCGAAATCGGATTGCGTCGTGCGGGACCGGTCCGGCCATGCATCGCCTCAAGGAGATGCCAGCGAGGGCGGTCTATTCCCCGAGGCCGGCGAAAAAACGCGGCGGCCTCGGGATTCGGGGGTTCAGGGCGTCGGCTTCAACGCCGTGAGGTAGTCGACGATGGTCTGCACGTCGGCCTGATCGACCGGCGCCTTGTAGACGTGGACCATCTTGTTCACGGTCTCGGTCCACTGCGCCTTCGTGAGCTTGGGCTGGGTCAGCACCATCCCGGCCGAGTGGCAGGCGAGGCAGTTGTTATTGACCGCCTCGGCCCCCGGCCCGTCGGGGAAGATCCGGTCGGAGGTCGGCATCTGGATCGATTGCGAGGTGAAGCGCATCGGCTCGGGGGCCGGGGCGGCGAGCGCGACCAGGGGAGACAGGGCGAGTGCGGCGATGAGGGCTGCCGGATGGATCGGGTTCATGGCTAATCTCCTCAAGCGGCCTGGAAGGACACGGTCTCGATGCCGTTCTGCATGAATCCGTTGGCGTTCCAGACCCGGTCCATGCCCTGCGCCACGCCGTTGGTGTTGGTGCAGCGGACCCTGACCGTGTGGGTTCCGGAGGCCAGTGCCGGCAGGCTGCCCTCGAAGCGGCGGAAGCTGTAGGGGCCCTCGTCCTTGCCGAGTTGCGCCGGGAACCACGTCGCCCCGCCGTCTCCGGAGAAGTCCACCGCCTTCACCCCACAATCGCCGCCGAAGGCGATACCGCGGATGGCCACCGGCGTTCCGGCCGCCACCTTGGCGCCGTCGGTCAGGTTGGTGACGAAGGAGCGCGGCACCATCCTGTTGATCGGTACCGTCTTGAAGCCGGTCTGGCCGGGCTTGATGTTGGCGCCCGGCACGTCCGGGATACGGTAGGCGGTCTTCATCCAGTACTGATCGTCGGGCTTGTCCAGCACCTCGATGTCGGACAGCATCTTGACCCAGTAGGTCGAGTACCAGCCCGGCACCACGAGACGAAGCGGGAAGCCGTTGAGCAACGGCAGCTGTTCGCCGTTCATCGCGTACGCGATCATCACCTCACCATTGTTGGCGTGGTCGAGATCGAGCGACTTCTTGAAGTCCGGCGCGTCGTCGACCACCGGCTCGTCGAGGCCGCTGAAACGCACCTGCACGGCACCGGCCTTCACCCCGGCCCTTTCGAGCACGTCCTTCAGCCGTACCCCGGTCCAGCGGGCGTTGCCCATCGAGCCGTTGGCCCATTGCGCGCCGGGAACCCGCGGCTCGAACAGCCCGCGGGAGTTGCCCGAGCACTGGTTGACCGCGGCGATCTCGAAGCGCGGCAGGCCGGCGATGGCATCGAGGGAGAGCGAGAGTTCCTTCTCGACATGACCGTGGACCTTGAGACGGAAGGTGCCGGCATCAACCTCGGTTGGGATCGAGGCCCAGTGCCAGCGCACGTAGAAGCGGTCGTTGGGGGTGAACACGCCCTCATCGAACACCGCAAACGGCGTCTCCAGCAGCGGCGGATGGGTACGCTGGAGGATCATCTCGCCCTTGCCGGGAAAGGCCGTCGTGAGATCCCGCACATCCGGGCCGCCGGGTAGCGGCAGCTTCACCGAGCCCGCGGCCCAGGCCGGCATCGCGGCGGCAAGGCTGCCGAGCCCGAGCCCGCCCAACAGGAGGCGGCGGTTCATCGGTCTGTCCAATCCGTGCATGGTCTCTCCCTTCAAAGTTCGTCGGCGTCGATGCGTTCGAGGGCACCGGACCCGTGGCGATTCCTTGCGACTAGGGAGATGCTACGGGATGCGTTTTATTCCCACCAACGGTCTTTCGCGATGCGAACGATCTCCCAACGCGATGATTTGAGAATTTTGGATCTCCGCGCCGGTGGTGCCAGATATCGTCTCGACGTCAGACCGCCGGTGCTTCGACAGGCGCGGTCCTGCGACACCCGAACAAGGCGTGACGCTCGGCGAAACCGCGAAGGGCGACAATGCCGAGCGGTTCGAGGGCATGCGCCAGGCCGTGGAGGAAGGTGTCGGTGGCGATCAGCGGCGTGTCGTAGGTCTTGCACAGGCGCTCGACGCGAGCGAGCACGTTGAGATCGCGGCCGATCGCCGTGAAGTCGACCCGGTCGCCGCCGCCGATATTGCCGTAGGCGACCTCCCCAACATGAAGTGCGACGCCGACCTCAAAGGCAGCCCTGTCACCGTCGCGCAGGGTCGCAAGCGCATCGAGTGCGGCCTCGGCGGCACGCAAGGCGGCACGGCGCGCCTCGGCCTCGTCGCGATCGGCATCGAACACGGCCAGCAGCCCGTCACCAATATACTTTAGCACCTCGCCGCCTTCCGCCTCGACGGCCGGCACGATGGCATCGAACATCCGGTTGAGGGCGGCCACGACATGGTCGGGGCTTTGCCGGTCGGACAGTTCACCGAACCCGCGCAGATCGGTCAGCATCATCGCGGCCCGCATGAGGCGTACGTCGCCGCGCCGCACTGTGCCGGCCAGGATTTGCCGCGCTGGGTCGCGCCCGACATAGGCGCTCAGGACCGCGCCAAGCATGTCGTCGAGCGCCTTGATTTCGAACAGCAGCGAGAACGGCTCGACCAGCGCCAGCAACGTCTCGATCTCGATCGGCGTGAAGCCGCCCGGTCTCGCCGTGGCCCAGGAGGCGGCACCCATGCGTCCACGCGCGGCGCGCAGCGGCGCGATGAGGTAGTCGGTCAGACCCTCGTTGCGAAGCTCGCCAAGCACGGGAAACGGCAGCGGCCCATCCCCGTCGAGACGGCATTGGAGTGGGGTCCGCGTCTCGACCACGTGCTCGACGGTGTTGCCGTGGAAGGTCGGCGTGCCCTCGATGCCGTGGCGGCGACGCAGGGCTAGGCTCGACGTTCCTGGATGCCAGACGCGCATCACCCACCGGAACGACGGATGCAGGGTCGGCGCGTGGGTGGTGGCGCGGGCCAGCGGCAGGCCGAGCCCCGAGAGGCACGCACTGAACCCATCGAGAAGGGCTGCCGCGTCCACCGCTTCGCGACCCGGCCCCATCAACCATCCCGTTGCCTGCGCGACTGCCTCGGATGAAGATTGGGACGAACGTGTCACGGCAATTCTTCCATCAAGGGGTGGGATCGATGCCTTAGCGCAGATCAGACGAGGCCGAGCACATGGATTAGGCCGAGGCTGACGGCGCCGAGGGCAAGGAGCGAGGCGATTACAGCGAGGGTCACCCGCGCCCCGGCCTTGGCGACGCTGCGCACGTCGACCCCGAGGCCGAGCGCCGCCATCGAGACCACGGTCAGCACGTTGGCGGTCTCCGACATCGGCGCGAGGGCGATCTGCGGGATCAGCCCGGCCGAGCGAAGTCCCGCGAGCGCCAGGAAGGCGAGGATGAACCACGGCACCAGGCGCTGGATCGCGAGGCCGCCGCGGGCCGGGCGGTCACCGGCGGTGACGCCGGGGGCGGCCTCGTCGGTCTCCTCGCGCAGCCGGCTCGCACCGAGCGAGAGCATCAGAACGACCGGCCCGAGCATCAGCACCCGGACGAGCTTCACCAGGGTTCCGACCTGGACGCTGAGCGCCGCGACCGGCGCGGTGGCGGCGAGGACCTGCGGCACGGCGTAGACGGTGAGGCCGGCGAGCACGCCGTACTGCATCGGCGACAGGCCGAGCAGCGGCACCAGCAGCGGCAGGCCGAGCACCACCAGCACGCCCAGCACCGCGGTGAAGGCGATGGAGGCGGCGACGTCCTCGCCGTCGGCGCCGATCACCGGGGCGGTGGCGGCGATCGCCGAGTTGCCGCAGATCGAGTTGCCGCAGGCGACGAGGATCGCCATGCGCGAATGCAGTCCGAGCGCCCGGCCGATGCCGTAGCTCGACAGGATCGCGACCACGACGACGCCCGCGATGCCGAAGAGCAGGCCCGGGCCGGCGGCGAGGATCGTCGCGAGGCTGAGCGACGCGCCTAGCATTACGACCGCGATCTCCAGCACGGTCTTGGCCCCGAAGGCGATGCCGGGAAAGAAACGCTGCGACGGGGTCCAGGCGGTGCGGATCGCGCTCCCGAGGAGGATCGCCAGCACCAGGGCTTCGAGCCAAGCGCGACCGAACAGGTGCGTCTCGACGGCTTCGAAGCCGACCGCTGCGGCGGTAACTGCCACGCAGAGGCCCAGTCCTGGAAGGATGGCTCTCGTGCCGGCCAGGGCACGCATCGATCGAGGGTGGGAGACAAGTCTGGGGGCGGACATGGGTGGCTCCGATGTGATGCCGGAGAATCCCACTTCCCTTTCATTCACTCCAACGGAATGATTAGATAATTCCCATCACTTAATTAGATCAAATGGGGATCCCTTCGAAGCGTGAGGCGACCCATTCTTGGGGGCCTACAGGCGGATTCAACCGTCGATCCAGCGGGCCTCGATCGTCGTGTCCGCAGCAAACTCATAGATCCTGACGGAGCCCGTCGCGAGTTCGAGGTGCTCGACCTCCGCCGGGCTGAGGTCGTCGAGCGCCATAACGAGCGCCCGCAGGCAATTACCGTGGGCGACGACGAGCACGTCCCCGCCCATGACCGCCGGTAGGATGGATCGGAGGTAGCATGGCACGATGCGGGCGACGGTATCGCGCAGGCTCTCACCGTTCGGCGGCGCCTCGGCGTAGGAGCGCCGCCAGGTCTCGATCCGCTCCGCCCCCCAGCGCGCATCGGCGGCGGTCTTGTCGAGCCCGCTGAGGTCGCCGTAGTCTCGCTCGTCGAGCGCGGCGAAGCGTTGAGGGATTAATCCGGGTTGCCCGAGCGTATCGAGGATAAGCCGGCCGCTCACGACGGCCCGCGTCAGCGTCGAGGTGAAGGCATCGGAAAAGCGCCAGCTGCGCTCGGCCAAACGCCGCCCGGCTGCCACGGCTTCTATCCGACCCTGCTCGGTCAAGGGCGAGTCCAGCAATCCCGTGAACAGACCGGATCGGTTGGCTACGCTCTGGCCATGCCGGACCAGCACGAGACGTCGCGTGATTGGGGCTTTGCGATCGTGAATCACTCTGTCTCCCAAGGCAACGCACTTTCGCGTCGGTCGCATCGCCTCTGATGAAAACGGCATCCGGCTTTTACGAACTTCGACCCTGAGATGGGTTGGACCGTCCATCCGGAGACGGCGATTCAGCCTAGGTCCGCTTTAGAACGTCTTGCGACCGAAAGCAGCCAAGCTGCTTCCCACCCACTCCAGTCATTCAGGAGTTCCTGGCTGCATGACCAGATCTGGCCGAAAGCAGAATGGCCGTTTCGGAGAAGGCTGGCTGGAAAAGCGGACGGCCTGCTATCGACCGAGGCTGTCGTCTAATCGCTTGGCATAAAGCAAGTCCTTTTCGGGTCGTCGGGCTGTCGTTTGCCGGGAGCACGGTCGTCTTCGCGGTCGGCATGAGCCGCCGCATGATGGGGCTTCGCAGGATGAACCTTCCGATGTGTGAAGCGCACTCGATGGGCCGGTGAGGATCTCAGGGTGCAACAGCCTCGGCGGAATGGTTCGCCCCCGTCCCGGCAGGGACGCCTCGACGCGCTTTGACGCGCGGCAAGCTCGGGTGTTCTGAGATCAGGCCATGGCAGCCTTCGCCAGGTAGGGTTGGCCGGACCGCAACATGGCATGCATGATGACAGCCAGCTTGCGTGCGACGGCCACGGCGGCGCGCTTGAAGCCCAGCCGCTCGCGCAGCTTCAGCCCCCATGCACGCAGGTCGCTGTCCACCCGGCTTCGCGTC
>NZ_FOQW01000041.1:0-7175 GCF_900113845.1 Methylobacterium brachiatum
CGGACGGCCGCCCCCCCGTGGGTAGCGTCACGCCGCTGTCGAACAACGCCACGATCTGCAGCTACCCGCGCTTCAACGCCAACAACACCATGGCGCTGGAGATCCCCCGGCCCGAGCTCGACCAGGCCGCCCGCACGCTCAACCGCGGCCGCAGCATCGAGGTGCCCACCGGGGTCGGGTTCTGCCTCTACATGACCGCCGCCGCGCTCGACGCGGTCGGGGTCCTCGACGAGGTCGCCTTCGGCAAGGGCTACGGCGAGGAGAACGACTGGTGCATGCGCGCCCGCAAGGCCGGGTTTTCGAACCTGCTGGCCGAGGACGTGTACGTGTACCATGCCGGGCAGATCTCGTTCGGGCTCGACCCGGGCGGCGAGTACGACCAGGGCCAGGCGGCCTTGCTCGCCAAGCATCCGGATTACCCGGCGCTCGTCGGCCAGTTCGTCCAGGCCGATCCCGGCCGGCGGGGCCGGGCGCGGCTCGACCTGCACCGGCTCGCCCGGCACGTCCGCGGCCGGGCGGTGCTGTTCGTGACCCATAGCTGGGGCGGGGGCATCCAGCGGCACATCGACGACATGATCGCCCGGCTCAAACGCGAGGGCACGGCCGTGGTGCTGCTCTCGGTCGACCGGGCCCGGAACAGCCAGGTCAACGTCTCGTATCGCAGCCGGGAGTTCGTGTACCTGCCGAGCCTGGACAGCCTGTACCTGCCGCGCGATGCCGAGGCGGTGGCAGCATTCATCGAGCAGCTGGCGCCGCTCCTGATCCACGTGCACTCGCTGGCGGGCCTGCGCTGGAACGCGGCGCACGCGCTGATGGACCTCGTGTCCGGGTCGGGGCGGCCCTATGCCTGGACGCTGCACGACTTCTCGCCGGTGTGCCACCGCAACCACCTGGTGATGCCGGACGGGCGCTATTGCGGGCTGGCGCCGGTGTCTCTGTGCCGGGACTGCCTGGCCTCGGACGCGGACGGCTACGAGGAGCCGGATCCGGCGGAGCGGCGGGCCACGTTCGGGCGGTTCCTGGCCGGGGCGACGCGGGTGTTCGCGCCGTCCGCCGACACGGCGGGGCGGATCGGCGGCGTGTATCCGGATCTGGCGATCACGGTGCGGCCGCATGTCGAGGCCGACCGGAGCGTGCGCTCCACCGCCCTAAGGCGCCCGGGCCGCCTGCGCCGCGTCGCGGTGCTGGGTGGAATCAGCCTGCCCGAAGGCGGCCTGCTGCTTCAGGCTCTGGCCGCCGATTCCCGCAAGCGAGACCTACCCTTGCGATTCGCGATCGTGGGCCACGCAGATCCGGCATTGCGGAGCGGCCTGGAACAGGCCGGGGTCACCGAGACGGGCCGCTATTCCACCGACGACCCGACGCTCGATCGGGTCGCACGGGCGGCCCTGCAGATCGCCGAGACCGGCCACCACGGGGAGGACGAAGAGATCCTCGACCTCCTGCCCAAGGTTTCCGCGGACCTGATCCTGCTGCCGGCGATCTGGCCGGAGACCTACTCCTACGCCCTGACCCTTGCGCTGCGGACCGGCCTGCCGGTGGTGGCCTTCGATCTCGGCGCCCAGGGCGACCGGCTGCGCGACCATCCGAATGGCCACGTCCTGCCCTACGCCCTGGCGAACGACCCCGCCGCTCTCAACCACCGGCTGCTGGGGATCGACATCTCGGCCGGTGGGGAGCTCTCGGCGCCGATCCAGGCGGCCGAGTACGACGACCTGATGCGCGACTATTACGCCCTGACAGCGTAGGCGCGGCCGCTCCCGGGCATCCGACCAACGCACTTTAGCCCAGTTTTTCGCCGAAGCAGTTGGCGAAACGCAGAGGCCATACCGATGTCCGCTCTCCCGACGGCTCAGACGCAGAAGAGCCCGGCCGAGTCCTACCTGCATGTCCTGCACGCGCTGATCCTGCGCGACATGCGCACGCGCTTCGGCGCCTCGATCTGGGGCTACGGCGTGGTGGTGCTCTGGCCCTGCGTGCACGTGTTCATGCTGATCGCGATCTACACCTTCCAGAAGCTCGCGGCGCCGCTCGGCGACAGCAGACCCCTGTTCTTCGCCACGGGGGCGGTACCGGTGCTGGTCTTCCAGTACATCTCCCGCGAGGTGATGAAATCGGTGATCATGAACCGGCCGTTGACCTACTACCCGCAGGTCAAGCTGTTCGACCTGATCTTCTCGCGCATCCTCGTCGAGATCGTGACCGGTTTCCTGGCCCTGCTGGTCGTCAGTTCCATTCTGGTCATCATCGGCACCAACCCGATTCCAGCCGATCCGCTGACCGCCGTCTGCGGCTACGTCGCGGCCATCATCCTGGGCATCGGCATCGGAACGATCAACGTGGCCATCATCGGCTTCTTCCCGGGATGGATGATCGGCTACGCCCTGTTCAGCATCATCCTGTATGTCTCCAGCGGCGTGATGTTCCTGCCGAGCTACATGCCGGATAAAGTTTATTACTGGATGAAGTTCAACCCGGCGATGCAGTTGGGCGAATGGGTACGGTCGGCCTATTATCCTTACGCCGGAATCCAAGTTGATTATATGTACGTCATCATGTTCGGATTGACGTCAGTGACCATCGGCCTGTTTCTGGTGAAGCACGTGGTGAGCAAGATCCAGAGCTGAACAGCCTTCGACGGGCGAGAGACTCGAGCCGGCGCTATCCATGCCGACCCGATCTCGTTCGGGCTCGACCCGGGCGGCGAGGACGATCCGGGCCAGGCGGCTCCGCGCCCCGCGCATCCGGACGATTGGGCCGCGGACGTTCAGCCCGGTGCGGCCGGGCGGTGCTGGTCATGCCCTATAGTGGGGCAGGGGCCTTCAGTTGAGCTGATGCTCGACGCCACGCACAGAGGGCAGTTCGCTCGGCAGCCGGCGGCAGAGCGTGCTCCTGATCAGGCCCCACGGCCCGGCCGACGCTCGTGGCCGAGCAGTGGCCTTCACCGGAAGTCCGGCAGCGTGGCCGGCTTCACGATGCGTTTGCCCCTGCCGCAGGCTGTCGTGCTGCAAAGCGTCCCGTCGCCCACGCCGCCAGGCGCCTGCGCCCTCACCGTCCGCCTCAGGGCTTGGATCTGAGCGGGCCCCGCCTACCCGATCGCCGCCGGATGGCGGCGCGGTTCGCCCTTGTAGTGGCGCGGGATCAGCGGGCAGCCGTCATGCACGCGGAAATGGGACAGCGATGTGCGCCGCACCGCGGTGTAGCCGCCCTGGATCATCAGGCGTCCGAAGCAGGCCGGGCAGCGCTTGAGCGCATCGCGATGGCGCGCCTGCGCCTCGTCGGCCGTCATGGCCACCCAGGCCCCCTCGACGGAGACTTCGCAGGTCGGGGGTCCGGGCTTTACCATGACGCGACGATGCCGTCGGGCGGCGCAGCGCGCCAGCGCAGGCGCGCCACAGCGGGTCGATGATTGACGTGCAGGTTATGCTGCAAAGCGTCGCGGCAAGACCGCCCGGCCCGTTGCCATCTCGGCCGCCCGAAGTCATTCGCCGACCGACGGATTACGACATGTGCGATGGAGCGCCGGTTATTTCTGGGGCGGCCGCACCTTGATACACAACAGGACGCGCCGGATGTGGTTGCGCAGCTTGTCTTTACTATCGGATATTGCCCCGGATCTCTTGACAGAGTCCGGCTTATCACACGTCGACATGGCACGTGCCCCAAGAAAGGAGCGCCACCTCAGCGGGCCTTAGGGCCTTGGTTCGGAAGGCGATCGCCAGTAGCTTTAATGGATCGCCCCGCCAAAATCTCGACATAATTGCAACTCCGCCAGCCAATTCAGGTTTGAGATATTTTAAGGTTTATCGTTGCTTCTGAATGCTGCTGTGCCGTTCCGCACGACGTGGCCGAATGCATAGACCCGCTCGCGGGGTCCGATCAGGGAGACGTGCTCGGTGGCTGAACGCTTCTACTTCGACATCGAGAACGGCGAGGGGTCGATCCGTGACGAGGAAGGTGTCGAGGCAGCCAGCGTGGAACAGGCCCTGGACGAGGCCCGGAGCGTGATCCGGGAGATGGCCGCCGAGTTGACCGCCGCCAATCCCGACGAAACCTGGACCCTGATCGTGCGGGATGCGTCCGGCTCCCTGGTCGGACGCCTTCCGATCAGGCCATAGGGTCCGGCCGAACGATCGAGCGAGCGGACGTCCTGCGCCGGGGACCGTGCCTGCCCGCCGCTGGGGCGCGTCAAAACTGCGCGGCGGACCCTGGGAGCTTGGCCGCCTGCTCAGGTGCTAGCGGAGCATGTGGTATCTTTACGGACTCACGATCCTCGCCGGCTTGGCGAACGCCATCCAGCCCGGCCAAAACGCGACGCTGTCGAAATCCCTCGGCTTGCCGATCACGGCCGCGCTGCTGACGCTGCTCGTCAGCACGGCCGCCCTTCTCGTGGGCGGCCTGGCGCTCGGCAAGCTCGAGATGCCGAGCGGGCAACAATTGGTGCAGGTGCCCTGGTGGGCCTGGCTCGGCGGCTTCCTCAGCGTCCTGCTGATCCTCGCCCAGCTCTACGCGTCACCGTCCATCGGCGCCGCGTCGTTCCTCGGCATCATCGTCACGGTGGGCGTGGGCGCGTCGATCGTGCTCGACAATTACGGATGGGTCGGCTTCGCCGTGCACCCGGCCAGCCTGTGGCGGATCCTCGGGGCCGTCCTGATGACCGCCGGCGTGGCCTTGGTCGCCCTGTTCTGATCGCCGGCCCATCTCACGCCGGGTCGGTTCCCGCGAGGATTTCGGCCGCGTATCGGGCGCGTCCGGAACCGTCGCCCGGCGCGCCGGTGCGGGCGCACCACGCCGTGAATGCCGCGACCTCGATCGGCACGCGCACGACCGCGACGCCGCTGCGTTGCACCTCGCGCTCCATCTGCTCCGTGGCGATCCGCCAGGTCTCGTAGCGAGGCGGCAGCTTCGCCCCGTCGGGGAGGCTGGCGCGCAGGGCCTCGTACTGCTCCTCGGCGTACCAGGGCAGACCGACGTGGCGCGGACGGCTCATGACAGATTCGCAACCGGGTGAGAGCGGACAAGCGCGGGACCGACCGCACCTCAGCCGGGCCCGCATTCCTCAACGGCCAAGCAGGAGGCTCGGTTCTGCCGGGGGCTGCCCCGGCGATCGCTCGGCTGCCTGCCGCCAAGCCATGGTGTGGAAGCGCACCTGAGGGCGAAAAAGGCGGCACTTATGCACCCGCCGACACCCTGAGGCTGGTTGCCGGCCGCAGGCCTCGCTCTTAAGTCCGTTGCGCGCGATCGCGACGGCGTCGTGGTCCCGCCACCCTTCCCAAGGGTGTCTCCTCCCAAGACTTCGGGCCGCCCCCTCGGGGGTGGCCTTTTTTGTCTCGGCAGCCCGACCGATGATCGGGCGGCCTGCGCGCTCTCGGACAGGCTACTCGCTGGCCTCGGCCGTCCGCGCGATCGCCCCGCCGCGTGCGAAGGAAGTGTCGGCCGCCTGCGTCAGCTCCCGGCGGGCGACGACATCCGCCAGGGCCAACAGGATACCCATCAGCCCCAGAACCAGGACGGCACGACGAAGAATCGGTCGATTGGACATAAGCGGCATCCAGAGACGTCGGCCTGTCTAGCAGAGGTCTCGAGGATCGGCTGCCGCTCCCGGGTCACAGTGGGTACGGAATGCGAACGCTGCCGATCGCATTGGGCGCCGGCGGGCGCGGCGAGGAGCGGGGATTCGCGCCCCGCGCGCAGGTCAGCAGGGCCAGGCCGCTGACGCGCGCTGTCGCCCTTCGGCAACACCGGCCCATCAATCACCCGCGCCGCCGCAACCGATGCCCGGCTGCAGAGTTGTCGCGCTCGGGTCAGTATCTCCCAGGCATGTCCGTCGCGCGACAGATATTTACCGAAGGTTTACTATGGCAGCCCGCGTCGTGACCGGGCGGTGTGTCCGTAAAACTACAGCTTTCTCGCCGACGGATTGGTAGTCATGGCGTCAGATTTCACGCCCTGGATTACCGCACACATGACCAAGATTCTCGCCTCCCTGGCCGCCTTCACCGCCCTGACCGGCGCGGCCGCCGCCGCCGACCTGCCGCGTCGCGCCGCCCCGCCGCCCGTCTTCACCCCCGTCCCCGTGTTCACCTGGACCGGCGCCTACGCCGGTATCAACGCCGGCTACGCCTTCGACGCCAGCAGCCGCTCGAACAACTCCACCTTCGGCGTGCCTTTCCCCTACGCCGCCCCCGGCACCACCGCCACGTTCCGTAACCGCAGCCAGGACGGTTTCTCCGGCGGCGCACAGATCGGCTACAACGTCCAGTTCACCCCGGGCTCGGGCGTGGTGGTCGGTATCGAGGCCGACGCCCAGTATCTCGACTTCGGCCGCAGCCGGAACAACGCCTTCGTGAACGGCGCCGTCGCCCCGGGCTTCTACGTCACCGACCCGCGCGGCCTGTCGAGCCTCGACTACTTCGGCACCGTGCGCGGCCGTCTCGGCTACGCCTTCGACCGCACCCTCGTGTACGGCACCGGCGGCTTCGCCTACGGCTCGGGCAGCGCTGACCGCTCGTTCGGCGGCTACGCCGGCAACGACAGCTTCCGCACTGGCTACGCCGTCGGCGGCGGCGTCGAGTTCGCCCTGCCCACCGAGTCGTTCCTGAACTTCTTCCGCTCGTCGGCCGTGACGTTCAAGATCGAAGGTCTGTACGTCAACCTGGAGCGCGGCAACCGCAACCAGGGCGCCCTGGTGGTCAACGCCGCCAACCTCGTCCCGGTCGCCTACAGCGCCATCGGCCGCCGCGACGACGAGTTCGCCGTGGTCCGCGCCGGCCTGAACTACAAGTTCGGCTCGTACTAAGACCCAACACCCGCCCGGCCTTCGGGCTGGGCCCGGTCAGGGACGACGAGGAACGCGCTTGCGCGTTCTGACAGGCCGATCTCTCCAGGCCGATCGCACGATCGGCCCCACCCCAGAAGCGCGCGCTTCTGGGGTTTTTCGTTTGCCGGTGGTACGGCCAGCCTATCCCGTGCGGCCCCCGCCACCGGCTCCCCGCGGAGCCCGTGGCGATGCTCGGCCGTGACGCGCAGGCACCGCCTGTCCCGTGGCCTCGCACCGCCTGGATCGCCCGATCCGCAGCCCCCTCAGTGCCGGTAGCGTTCGGCCAGGGCCATGAGGGCCTGGGCGAGTTCGGTGAGGTTGGCCGAGGCCGCCTCGACCTCGCGGGTGCCGGCCG